>NZ_JACYFG010000050.1 GCF_014803405.1 Pelagicoccus enzymogenes | reverse complement strand
ACGCCGAGCACCTCGCGGAAGCCATGCTCGTTGACGCCGATGGCGACAAGCACGCTCACGTTCTCCATCTCGCCTCCCCACGAGCGCTTCAGCCACAGCCCGTCCATAAACGCGTAGACGTAGCGGCTTCGCAGGGGTCGCTGCCGCCACGCCTCGATCCGTTCGTATATCTTCTGATTGAGATCGCTCACGGTCGAAGGGCTTACCCTGGCGCCCCAAAGGGCCTCGGTTATGTCCTCGATCCGTCGGACCGACACGCCAGCCAAGTACATCTCGACCAGCGATTCCTCCACGCTGGACTCGCGTCTGCGGTAGCGTTCGATGATCTGGGTCTCGAAGCTCGCTCCGCGAAGCTTGGGGACCTTCAGCTTAACTTCGCCAGCTCCCGTATGCAGCTTGCGCTCGTAGTGGCCGTTGCGATGAGCCGAACGCTCGTCGCTGCGTTCGTAGCGCTTCGCGTTGCAGATTTGGTCGGCCTCGGCGTCGAGCAGACCGTTTATCGCCTCCTCGACGGTTCCACGAACGAAGCCGCCCAGATCCTTCTTTAGGTTGCCGAAGTCGATCTTCACGACTTCGCTTGATGCCGATCCCTCGGCTGTTATCGTCTCGTTTACTGTCTTTCCGTTGGTGTCTTCCATCTTGGGTATTTGTTTGAACACCAACTGCCTACCGGATCATCGGCGGAAAGGCACCTCTACTAATTTGCGAAACTTTTCGGACGTTATCTCCTGGAAAAAGCCGCCCAAGCCAAAATCCAGATTATTGGCTTCTAAGATGTAGGGTGCGGCGCTTGCGCCGTCCCGCGTCGGTTTGTCAGCTTCGACAAAATTGCGGCCGTTTAGATCGTAAGCAGTGCGGGACTGCGCAAGCGCCGCACCCTACGAATTTACACTCCCCCTTTGGTCGCTCTCCCGCACTAAACGAGCTAGTCCCAATGCCAGCAGACTCACGCTGACCGCCAGCCAGCCGAGCCAGTGGTAACCCATCAAGCGGCCGGAAGCATCTGCAGTCACAATCAAACCACTCGCCGTCGAAGCCGCCCCCGACGCCACATCGCGCGCGCATCCGCTCAAGCTCATGAAGGCCCCGCGGCGAGCGGGCGGTACCGCCAAGGTCATGATCGCTTGCCCCGGCACGAAACGGCCGCTGGCGAAGACAAAGAAGAAGGCCGCGATAAGGAGAATAAGCCACATGGGCATCGCTCCGCCGTTAGCGATTGCCAAGGTAACGACGCTGGCTACGGCCACCAAAACCGCTAGCACCCTCACCCGCCCAAATCGGTCGGCCAATTTACCGATCCGCGGGGCCGTGAAAACCGTCAGTACACCACCAATCAGGTAGACCAAGAACACGCGATCCTCCGGCAAGCCCATGTTTGCCACGAAGTACTGAGCCATTAGCGGGATGATAATAAAATGCCCAAAAACCAAAGCCGCGTAGAACAGCAGCGCTTTCCCGGCATTGGCATCTTTCAGAAGAGCGATAAAGGAAGCGGTTCGCTTTTTCGGATCCGCTTCGAGGTGGCCGCCTACCGACGGCAAGCCGACAAACGCCACCAGCCACATCGTCGAAGCCAAACCGGCCAGCATCAGAAACGGGGCTTCCCAGTCAAAGGCGCTCGCAAGGTAGAGCCCCGTTGGCACGCCTAATGCCGAAGCAACAGAAAAGGCAGTCATCACCACGCCGACAGCAGCCGCCCGACGCTGTGGTGGCACCACGTCCCCCACGATCGACAATACCAACGCCGTGGCCACGCCGCCAAAGCCGCCGCTGATCATGCGCCCCATCATCAAAGTGTTCGCATCTTGAGCCAATCCACAGGCCAAGGTGCCCACCGTGAAGCCGGCATACACGAAAAGCAGCGCCATGCGACGATCGAAGCGGTCGATAAAAGGTGCCGTCAAAAGCCCCACGATTCCCGAGCTGATCGCGTAAGCCGCCACGATGGCGCTGAACCTCCCCGGCCCGATCCCCAGGTCGCGTACCAGCTGCGGCCCCAGAGGCATCAGGATCATGAAGTCCATGATGTGGGTAAACTGCACCGCCGCCAAAAGCAGCAAAAGCGATTTTTCTGTTAGCTTTGGAAATCCCATAATGAAAGCGGAGCAACATCCACCCTGTCCGAACAAGCATCCGGAAACCTCGCCAACGAACAATCGCCCATCACAACTGCTTTTCGAATCAAAGCTTTTGCGAGGCTCTCGGGCAAAGCAGCTTGTGCATCAGTGTATCTTAACGAAGATAGCAGCTTCGCTTCTTTGTCCCACCTTCAACCCAAAGTTCGTTCTATGCAGCCTCAAATCATCGGCACGGGCGTCGGTCGCACCGGCACCTACTCCCTCAAACTCGCCCTCGAGCAACTCGGCTTCGGTCCTTGTTACCACATGGAAGAAGTGGCCAAGAACATGGTTACCCACTTGCCTCGCTGGCAAGCTGCCCTCGCCGGCGATCCAGACTGGCAAACGCTCTACCAAGGCTACGGCAGCGCTGTCGACTGGCCGACCTCCGGGTTCTACCGCGAGCTCTACGCCGCCTACCCCAATGCAAAGTTCGTGCTCACCGTACGAAGCCCCGAAAGCTGGGCCGCTAGTTTTGGCGAGACCATCAACGCTCTGATCGGCAGCAAGGAAAAGGCGCCTCCGCCTATGTGGGAATGGCTCGATATGGCGAAGGCCGTCATCGAACGCACCGGCTTCCAAGTAGGATCGAGCCCTGAAAAGATGGCGGAAGACTTTTCGAAACATACCGCCGCCGTCAAAGCTGCCATCCCCGCCTCTCAGCTCCTCGTCTTCGAAGTCGCCCAAGGCTGGCAACCGCTCTGCGATTTTCTACAAGTCAACGCCCCCGACACCCCCTTCCCCCGCAGCAACAACCGCGAAGAATTCTGGGAACTGGTCAAGGGAGCTGCGTCGTAGGGCGTGGCGCTCGCTCCGCCTCGAGTCCCCAGCGCTTGCATCCCTTGTACGACTGCTCTTTGCTCCCTGCCCGATGAAGCCAAACATCACGCTCGCCGAAACCACCACTCCCAACGGAGCCCGCATGACGCTCGTCGAGCACGACGGCAGCTTCTGCATCCGCGTGAACGGCCAGCAGCTCATGCACTCCAAGGTCGCCACCTCCGAGATCCAGCTCGGCAGCATCGCCTGTGAGCGCCACGGCAGCGCCGACCAGCAACCGAAGGTCCTGATCGGCGGACTCGGCCTAGGCTTCACCCTTAAAAGCGTACTCGACTCCACCGGCCCCCAGGCGAGCGTGCACGTCGTCGAACTCTTCCCCGAGATCGTGGAATGGAACCGGACCTACATGGCCGCGCTGAACGGCGACGCCCTAAAGGACGAGCGCGTGGAAGTGATCACCGAAGACGTCGCCGACGTCATTTCCCGCTCCACCTCATCTCCCTACGACGCCATCGCCCTCGATATCGACAACAACACCACCGCCATGGTGAAAACCGAAAACCACGATCTCTACGGCAAGCAAGGGATACGCAAGATCTGGCAAGCCCTGCGCCCCGGCGGCCGCGCCGCCCTCTGGTTCGCCGCCCCCGACGCAGCCATCGAACGCCTGCTCGAGAAAGCCGGTTTCCAGGTGCAAGCCATGCCCGCCAAAGTCTTCGGCTCCTCCCGCCGCGAAGCCTACATGATCTACGTCGCCGACAAGCCGCTAAGCGACAAAACGCCCACGAACTAGGCCACCCTAAAAAGTATCCGTAATCCCAATACCGTTTGTCATTAAGATACGGATACGACGGACGCATGCCGTCAGCTCCCGTCCTCAAGCCAAGAGCTTAAAAGAAATAACGTTCTCAGCGCCGCGCGCTCGATTCGCGCTCCACCAGTTCGCCTTGCAGCACCACTTCGCTCACCGGGCGCCCCCCATCCTCGATACGCTTTAGCAACAAGTCTGCTGCGGCCTCCCCCATCGCCGACGCGGGCTGTCGTACCACTGTTACCGCCGGTTCCACGAAACTCGCCCACGACGGATCGTCGAAACAGGCAAAGCCCATCTCAGCGAGCTTCTTGCCTCCCCCTTCTCGCAAGGCCTTGTAGGCGCCCGTCGCCAAAAGAGCGCTGCTGCAAACCACCGCGTCGACCGACGGATCCTCCGCCAATATTTCCCGCATCAGCCTGACACCCTCCGCCTCGAATGCCGGTCCTTGGCGAATCGCCCCCATACGCTCCTCTTGCCCCTCGAAGGCCGTCTTGAAACCCTGGATACGCAGCGCCGCCGTAAAACTATTCTCCCCACCGAATATCCCCGCGATCTTCCGAAAGCCGCCCTCCAACAAGGTCTGGGTCAAACGTCGAGCCGCCCCTTCATTGTCGATCAAAACCGCATCCAGCGAAGCCTCGTTTAGCTTGCGGTCGATCAACACCATCGGCGGCAACTTGCCTGGATCGATCGGCTTCTTGTTCGCCCGCGTCGGCGACAGCAAAATGCCCGCAACCTGCTCCTCGTCCATCAACTTCAAGTAGCGTCCCTCCTTCTCCCCGTCCTCGTCCGTGTTGCAAATCAGCACGCTGAAACCTCTCGCCATCGCTACCCGCTCCACCGCCCGACTGATCTCGCTGAAAAACGGGTTGCTGATATCCGACACGATCAAGCCGATCACCCGCGACTTCCGCTCCCGTAGGTTCCGAGCCACCCGGTTCGGACGATAGCCAAGCGCTTCCACCGCCGCCTCCACCTTCTTGCGGGCATCCTCGCTGATGTAGCCCTTCCCCGATAACACGCGGGAAACCGTGGCAATGGAACAACCCGCTCGCTTGGCGACGTCTTTGATCGATTGAGACATGACTGTTATCGTTTACACAAAACATCGATTTATAAAGCGAAAACACAGCCATAAGAAAAAAGTTACCTTTCGTATCTAACTATCAATCAATCAGTTTTTATCCTAAAACCAAGCTCCTCTCACTTATGTAAACGTTTTCACATTGACGAGCGAATGTGGAAACGTTTACACACATAACCAGAAACACGCTCCACCCCTTCGGAACCCTAAAAATTACCCTGCTCATGATTACAATGACCCCTAGCGACGTCCGTCTCGGCGCCACCCTCAACTCCAAGGAAGACGCCATCCGCGCCGCAGCCGACATCCTTGTCCAGAGCGACTCCATCGACCCGGAATACGTCGACAGCATGCTGGCCCGAGAGCTCACCGCCACCACCTACCTCGGCAACGGCGTCTCCATCCCACACGGTCGCCCCCAAGACGCCAAGCACATCAAGAACACCCGCGTCTCCATTCTCCAAATCCCCCAAGGCGTCGCCTGGCAAGACGGGCAAAAAGCCCACCTCGTCTTCGGCATCGCCGCCAAGTCCGACGAGCATATCGGCCTGCTTCGCAGCCTCACCGGAATCGTTAGCGACACAGCCCTCGCCCAGCGACTCGCCCAAACCAACGACCCCTCCGAAATTATCGAAGCAATTTCAGGCAACGTCGCAACTGCAGCGGACGCCCCAGCCGCCTCCTCCCATTTCCTCGGTAGCGAAATCGAACTCCCCTTCAGCAATCCGCGCGGCTTCCACCTCCGACCCGCCGGCAAATTCGCCCGCGCCGTCCAAGCCTACGACGGCAAAGTAACTCTCGTCGTCAAAAGCCGCGAGATCGAAGCCGACAGCCCTTCCCGCATCCTTTCCCTCGGCATCGCAGCCGGCGACTCCGTCCGCATCCGCGTCGAAGGCGACAACGAAACCGACACCCTCTCCAACCTCGCCGCCCTGCTCGAAGAGATCAACAACGAGCCACAAGAGGAAGAAAACGTCGCAGCCCACTCAGGCAAGCAGTGGACCGGCGAACTCGAGTCCACCCAAGCCCTCTCCGGCACTATGGCCGCGCCCGGCCTCGCCATCGCAACCGCATGGAAGTGGAGCCCCGTCGATCTCGCCAACCGCAAACGCGCCGGCGGCGACACCGCCGCCGAGACCGCCGCCCTGCAGAGCGCCATCACCGTAGCGAGGAAACAACTTCTCGCCCTCACCGAAGGCGACCTCAACGCCGTCCAGCGCGACCTCTTCGAAGCACACGCCTCCCTCGTATCCGACGAAAAACTACGCGAGCAAGCCGCCGCTTTCATCGACGCCGGCGACGACGCTCTCACCGCTTGGACCACCACCATCCAAATCCAAACCGCCAAGCTCGCCAACCTAGAAGACAAGCGCCTCGCCCAGCGAGCCGACGACCTGCGCGACGTCGGCCAACGCGTACAAAAAATCCTCCTCGGCATCGAAGTCGACCCCATCTCGGAAATCACCGAGCCGGTCATCCTCGTCGCCGAAGACCTCGACCCTTCTCAAGCTGCCCAGCTCAAGGCCGACAAGATCAAAGGCATCTGCCTCAAAAACGGCTCGCCCAACGCCCACGCCGCCATCGTCGCCCGCTCCCTCGGCATCCCCATGCTCGTCGCCATGGGAGGCAATAGCAACCGCATCCCCATCGGCGAAACCGTCATTCTCGACGCCTCCGGCAGCCGCGTCATCCTCAGCCCGAGCGAGGGCGATCTCAAATCCGCCCAAGCCGCTATCCAGGAAGTCAGCATCCAGCGCAACCAAGACTGGGACCAACGCTTCGAGCCCGCCATCCTTCAGGACGGCCACCGCGTCGAAGTCGTTGCCAACATCGGCCAAACCGCCGAAGCCGCTTCCGTCATCGATTCCGGAGCAGAAGGCGTTGGCCTCCTCCGCACCGAATTCCTCTTCCTCGACCGCGACCACGCCCCGGACGAAGAGGAACAATACAACGAGCTCCGCACCATGATCGAGTCCCTCCAAGGCCTGCCCATGATCGTGCGCACCCTAGACATCGGCGGCGACAAGCCCGTCTCCTACCTCGGTCTCAGCGAGCAGGACCTCTCCTTCCTCGGCCTGCGCGGATTCCGCCTCAGCCTCGCACGCCCCGACCTCGCCACCACCCAACTGCGAGCCATCTTTCGCGCCGCCGAGCACGGCCCCATCCGTCTCATGTTCCCCATGATCGCCACGCCCAACGACTTCCTGCGAGCCCGCGAAATGGCAGAAAAAGTTCGCCGCGAAGTGGGCGGCCAAAAGGTCGAGCTGGGCGTCATGATCGAAGTCCCCTCCGCCGTCACCATGGCTCCTGAACTGGCCGAGCTGGCTGACTTCTTCTCCATCGGCACCAACGACTTGACGCAATACGCCCTCGCCGTTGACCGCACCCATCCGCTGCTCGCTCGCCGCGCCGACAGCCTTCATCCGGTCGTCCTGCGCCTCATCCGCGACACCGTCAAAGCCGCCCACGACAAGGGCAAATGGGTTGGCGTCTGTGGCGGACTCGCCGCCGATCCCCTCGGCGCTCTCATCCTCACCGGCCTCGGCATCGACGAGCTCAGTATGCCGCCCGCCATCGTCCCGCAGGTCAAAGCCCTGCTCCGCCACGAGAAACTGGAAACGCTTTCCGCCCTCGCCGAAAAAGCCCTCCACCAACGCGACGCCCGCGCCGTCCGCGCCCTCCGCCCCAGCCACTAAGCCCAGCCCGCCATGAACACGCAAAACGACATCGTCACCATCACGCTCAACCCCGCCATCGACCAGACAGTCTTCATCGATCGCTTCGAGCCGGGCCAGGTCAACCGCACCGAGCGCCACTACCGCCAAGCCGGCGGCAAGGGAGTAAACGTTTCCTCCATGCTCGCCGGATTCGGCATCGCCTCCACCGCCACCGGCTTCCTCGGCAAGGAAAACCCACGCGTCTTCAACGAACTCTTCAAAAGCAAAGCCATCAGCGACGCATTCGTCTGGATCCCCGGCGAAACCCGCACCGGCATCAAAATCGTCGACGCCGCCACCCGCCAAACCACCGACATCAATTTCCCCGGACTCCAGCCCTCCGCCCACGAGTTCAACCAATTCGAAAAGAAGCTCGCCCAACTCATCAGGCCCGACCGCTGGTTCGTCCTCGCCGGTAGCCTGCCCGCCGGAGTCAGCCCCGATTTCTTCGCGGAAATCATCGCCCTCATCAAACGCGGCGGAGCAAAAATCGCCGTCGATACCAGCGGCGAAGCCCTCAAGGTCGCCATCGAAAACGGAGCCGACCTCATCAAACCAAACGAGCACGAGCTCGCCGAATATCTCGGCCACGACCTGCCCGATTTCGCCTCCCGCGTAGTTGCCGCCACGCAGCTGCAAAAAGAGAAAGTCCCGCACGTCATCCTCTCCCTCGGCAGCGAAGGCGCGCTCTTCTTTTCTCCGGAAAAAGCCCTCATGGCCTCCGCCCCGCCCGTCAAAGTCGTCAGCACCGTCGGAGCCGGCGACTCCCTGCTCGCGGGCTACCTCGCCGGACTCGCTACCGGTCGCAACGCCACCGACCGAGCCCGCCTCGCCAGCGTCTTCGCCTGGTGCGCCCTCGAAGACGTCCGCCGCCAACTACCCGCCGCCGAAATCATCGAGAAGCGCCTCCCGCAAATCTCCGTCCAACCTCTCTCCGTTCTCCAAGCTTAACCCCCAACTCCCCACCCCTAATGAAAACCATCACAGCCACCTTCGCCTCTCCCGCCGACGAGCCGCTCACCCGCCTCGCCGTCTCCGCCCTCCAAGCGGAAAGCAAGCTCCGCGGCCTGCAGCTCGACATCGTCGAGTCCTCCCAAACCACTAGCGGCGAAGTCCACCTCCGCTCGAACGATCAAGACATCCAGACCGACCGCCCCCAACTCATCCGCGAGACCGGCAAGATTCTCGATCCCATTTCACCGCGTACCCAACAAACAAATACGACTCTCCCACCTCGCGAAACATCCGCCCCCGTCGCGGTCGCCAACAAATACCTCATCGGCGTCACCTCCTGCCCTACGGGCATCGCCCACACCTTCATGGCCGCCGAAGCCCTCATCAAAGGGGCCAAAGCCATGGGCTACGAGATGAAGGTTGAAACCCGAGGCTCGGTCGGCGCCAAGAATGAACTCACCGCCGAAGACATCGCCAAGGCCGATGCCGTCATTGTGGCTGCCGACGCCACTGTCGAGACCGCCCGCTTTTCTGGCAAGAAGCTTCTCGAAACCGGCACCAAAGCCGCCATCCGCGATTCCCAAGGCCTCATAAAAGAAGCCCTCGCCCTCGAGCCCTCGCCCGCCCAAGGCAGCGGTCTCAAGCAACCTGCCAAAAAAGAACGCACCGGTCCCTACAAGCACCTCATGACCGGCGTCTCCCATATGCTTCCGCTTGTAGTGGCTGGCGGACTACTCATCGCCCTCGCCTTCGCCATCGGCGGCATCTACGCCGGAGACGAAGAAGGCACACTCGGCTGGGCCCTCATGCAAATCGGCGGCGCCTCGGCCTTCGCCCTTTTCGTTCCTGTCTTCGCCGGCTTCATCGCTTTCTCCATCGCCGACCGTCCCGGACTCACTCCCGGACTCATCGGCGGCATGCTCGCCTCCAGCCTCGGAGCTGGATTCCTCGGCGGCATCGCCGCAGGCTTCCTCGCCGGCTACTTCACCCGATGGCTCAACAAAGCCATCAAGCTTCCGGACCAACTCGCCGGCCTCAAGCCCGTCCTCATCCTCCCGCTGATTTCCTCCCTCGTCGTCGGACTCGCCATGGTCTACTTGATCGGTCCGCCGGTGAAAGGCCTCATGGATGGCGTCTCCGCCTGGCTCAACGCCATGCAAGGCAGCAGCGCCCTTATCCTTGGCCTCCTCCTCGGCGGCATGATGGCCTTCGACATGGGGGGCCCCATCAACAAAGCCGCCTACACCTTCGCCGTCGGCCTCGTGGCCACCCAAATCTACGGCCCCATGGCCGCCGTCATGGCCGCCGGCATGGTTCCCCCGCTCGGCGTCGCTCTCGCCGCCACCCTCTTCAAAAATCGCTTCAGCGCCGACGAGCAACAAGCCACCAAAGCCACCGCTGTGCTGGGCATCGCCTTCATCACCGAGGGAGCCATTCCCTACGCCGCCGCCGATCCCTTCCGCGTCATTCCCGCAACCATCGCCGGATCCGCCACCGCAGGCGCCATCTCCATGGCCGTCGGCAGCAAGCTGATGGTGCCGCACGGCGGGATCTTCGTCCTAGCGATCCCCAACGCCATCACCCACATGCTCGGCTACCTCATCGCCATCGTAGCCGGTACCCTCGTCACCACTACCGTTCTATTCTTCCTAAAAAAGCGCCGCCCCGCAGCCAACGAAGCCGCCGCATAACCACCAACGCCAATACCGTAATGAAAAATAAACTACCTCTCGCCATCGCCCTGCTCGTCACCACCTCCACCACCTTTGCCGAAAACACCCCTTGGCAGGAACGCGATCGCCTCTCCGGCGACTGGGGCGGCGCCCGCACCGCCCTCGCCGACAGCGGAATCGAAACCTTCGCCTACTACACCGGCATCTTCGCCAGCAACGTGGACGGCGGCAACGAGTCCGACGAAGCCTACGCCGGCGGACTCTTCTTCGGCGCCAAGTTCGACCTCGAGAAGAAGTTCGGCTGGGATGACACCGAATTCGCCATTGCCGGAATCGACCGCCATGGCCGCAGCATCGACGCCGCTGTCGGCGGCCAGTACAGCGTCATGCAAGTGGTCGGCGGACAAACTACCTTCCTCTACAACGTGACTCTCGAGAAGCAATTCATGGACGACCAGCTGTCATTGAAATTCGGGCGCATGAGCGCGACCGACGATTTCTGCGGCTCGCCCTTCTTCAGCTACTCCATGAACAACGCCGTCAACGGCCAGATCCGAGCCGCCCTCTTCGACGGAGTCATGACCTCCTACCCCTTCGCCGTCTGGGGAGCCCGAGCCAAGTACCAGATCAACGAAACCACCTACGCCCAAATCGGAACCTTCCAGCTCTCCGAAAGCATGTGGGATCCCAAGAACCACGGTACCGACTTCGCAATCCGCGGGAGCGACGGACTCTCGGTCTTCACCCAGCTCAACTGGAACCCCACCTTCAACGACCGCCCCGCCCACTTCTTCGTCGGCATGAACAACGCCTTCTTCGACATGGACCGCTTCGATAGCGACCAAGATCGCGAAGAGTTCGTGCGCTTCTACGCCAACGCCGATTACCAAGTGTATTCGGAATCTCCCGACAGCGACAACGGACTCACCCTCTTCGCCACTATTGGCTACACCAGCCACGACGACGTCGCCATCGTCCCCGTCCAATCCACCTTTGGCGCCAACTACCGGGGCCTCTTCCCCGGACGCGAAAACGACAGCACCCTCTTCTTCGCCACCTACGGCGGCTTCAGCGACGTGTATTCAAAAGTCGAATCCGAAGCCGGCCGTTCCGAGGCCGACTACGAAATGGTCATCGAGCTCGCCCACCGCTTCCAGCTCAGCCCTGCCAGCTATTTCCAGCCCGACCTACAGTACATCGTAAAGCCAGGCGGCACCGGCGACATCGACAACGCCCTCGTCCTCGGCTTCCAATTCGGCGGCAGCTTTTAAGTCTAGTAAACAGTTAACAACCAAGAGCGGCGCCTGGGAGTCTCCCCAGGCGCCGTTTCGCCTCCGTAGGGTGCGGCCTATAAGGCCGTCCCGCAGAGCCCCCTCCGCAAACTTCTTTTACTGCAATCGCCGGCAGATTTATTCTCACTCGAACCATGACCGCCTACATCAACAAAGACACCCAAGTCTGCATGTCATTAGCAGCCCGTCCCGGCAACACAGGGACACGGTTGCACAACTACCTCTATCGCGAGCTCGGCCTCAACTACGTTTACAAGGCCTTCACCACCGAAGACCTCGCCGCAGCGATCGGAGGCATACGAGCCTTTGGCATTCGTGGCTGCGCCATTTCCATGCCCTTCAAGGAGGACTGCATCCCCATGCTCGACGAACTGGATCCCTCCGCTACCGGTATACAGTCGGTCAATACGATCGTAAATACAGCCGGCCAGCTCAAAGGCTACAACACCGACTACACGGCCGTCTTCTCCCTTCTGAAATCGCACAACGTCCCGAACGATTTAACCTTCGCCCTGCGCGGCAGTGGCGGCATGGCCAAAGCAGTGGCTTGCGCCCTGCGCGACGCAGGTTTCCAGAACGGCGCGGTCGTAGCCCGCAACCCCGAGAAAGGTCCGTCCTTGGCCCAGCAATACGGATTCAAGTGGAAGCCAAACCTGGAGGAAAACGACGAGCCCAACTTGCTCATAAACGTCACCCCTATTGGCATGGAGGGCGGTTCCAGCGCTGAAGACTTAGCGTTTCCCGAAACAATCGTACGCTCCGCGAAATTCGTATTCGACGTCGTCGCCCTCCCCTCAGAAACGCCTCTTATCAAACTCGCCCGCTCCCAAGGAAAATCGGTGATAACCGGAGCTGAAGTGATGACCCTACAGGCCATCGAGCAATTCGTGCTCTACACCGGAATACGTCCCGCAGCGGAACTGATAGCCCAAGCCTCCAAGTTCGCGCGAGAGGATCCGACCTAGCAAACCAGCCTCTCCACCGAATTCGGAGACTAATGCATTTTTGGTAGCCTCTTTCTTTCGTCGACTACGATCGACGGTTATCGCCGCGATTATTTCCCACGCCTTAAAAGTCCCGACCTCGGGCACCCCCCACGCGCCGGGGCGCGCAACCGGACTATAAATACCGCATAGACGTTGGTTGGCTAAAACGCCATCGCCTCGGGCAAACGTTGGATCGCAACGCCCGCGACATCATGCGCCCCTGCTGAAGGCTAGGAAACGAGCACCGCCTTCATCAGGGCAACGATGTACTCGCTCTCCTCTTTCCCAAGATGGGCTCCGATCTTCAGATCCATCCGGTCGCTTCTCAGCTGTATCGGATGGCCCTGTAGGTTGAAAGGCCGACGACTGTTGCCACGGACCAAGCCAGAGCTCAGCTCCTCGATCTCCTCCGCCTCGATCTCGACGCGTTTCTTCAGAAGCCAACCTCTTTCGTACACGAGCCGATTCCGGTCCACCTGGAACGATTCGGAAACCTTCAAAGCCCCTATCCACATGCGAAGAACAAAGGACAGCGGAGCCGCCATGAACAACGCGACGAACCCAACGAAGAAGAAAAAAAACCAGTCGACGCTTTCTTGATCATTCAAAAACGGCAACAGCATGCCGAAAAACGGGAACGCCAAGAAAACGGCAACGCCAAGGGTCGGCACCAAAAGCCACGGCCGGAACCCCAGGGGAGGGATCTTTACCGACAGGGAATACTCATCGAACTCCACTTTGGACCGCATCCCAAACGGCACCTCCGGGATGTCGTTACGCAAAAGGCCTTTCCGAAAGCGATCCTTCACGCTCATATCCAACTCGACATGCTTCCGGCGCACTTCGCCAGCTCCCGAGCGATCCACAATATCGACCTCCAGAAACTTGGCGATCGCCTCCGCCTCCCGCCGCGAGTTAGATCCCTTGCGCTCTTCCGTTACTTTCAGCTCGCCGCCTTTCTTCAACGTCAGCTTTACTGGATACACCGAATAGGACGAATTCTTGGATCTGCGAATTTCATGCGTGATGGTCACGAGTTCGATATCGCCGAGCGCATAACGCTTAGTCCTCAGAGGGACCAGCAACCCCCACCAAGAGGCAACTTCTCCCTGCCCCTTATCGATCCTCAAGCCAGAGCGATAAAACAGAATCCCCGCCCCCACCGCGACGAAGACACCTCCAAACGGCAGACCGAAGAAAAGCGGCAAATCCCCATCAAGCTCCCCAACTGCGATCAGGATCGTGGCAACAATAACCCCGAGGCCCGCCAAGAAAAACGGCAAGCCAAACAGGCAGGCACACCCGCCCCCATACTTCTTATCAAAAACGTTAGAGTCTAGGGATTCAAGCGGCATAACAAGTAGTAGCGCCACCCTAGGCCCAATCCAGCCTCCGTCAACGCCAAGCCTAGTCCCAGAGCCTAAGAGAACATCCAGCAAGTCGCTTTCGAGCAATCAACTCACTCTCCTTCCTCAACTCCCACGATTCCAGCGACGACGTAGGGCGCGGGCTTTACGCCCGTCCCGCGCACAACCCGATCCAACCAGTGCCATGCAGTCCAATACCCCTCACCCCACCGGCGATCTAACAAAGCAGGGCTAAAAAGACTTCGCAGTATCGATCCCCTCAGTACACAAGACCTCACTCCCAGCCTCCCACCAGGACTCAATACAGCGCGTCGGGAGCTAGAAAAGATACTGGCCATTCCCCACACAGCCCACTACTAAATTTTCATCTCTAGTTACTCTAGTTATCCAACCCTTGCCTCATCCCAAATCCAGGAAGCCTCGGCGATAGCAGTACCCTCATGCTCGATGCCCACAACGCAGCTGCCGCCAAGATAGAAGCCGAACACGACGTCGTAGCGACCTTCGAACCGACTCATACCTTGGATTTGATAATCGACCACATTCGCGGCGCCCAAGGACCTCCAAGTTCGCTATTTCTACCGCTGCACACGCCCGTCACCGTCGCCCCCATGCATGAGGCCAGCTGCACCGAAGCAGCCCCAACCGCGCCGGACTCGTCGATACTTGCACCCGAGAGTTCCTGAACGCCACCGCCGAACAATCGCGAAGTCCAGGAAAGTCCGATGAAGATGCGCTCGTCGAGCTAAGCCGCGATCCGCTGCTGCTCTTTTGCCTTCTTAGCAGGCTGGAAGCGACCAACAAGACGCTGCCCAAGAAGCTGAAGCTAAACGAGCCAAGCAAGGCCGCCGCCTTCGCCACCTTGATGATCGTCGTCAACGCCCTCGTCGAAGCGCAGGAACAAGCGAGTCCCTTCTAAAATCACCTACACTCGATGCCCTGCAAACACCTTTTGGCAACGGGCAATCGATGCAGCAATATCCTCCCGATCCCCATCGACCCGAGGATGGGCACTTGAACTTTCCATCTGGACAATCTGCGACAGCTGCTTCGCCAAGCTTGGCACCCTCTTGTCGTCAGGCGCCAGCCCAACGCCGATTCGTTCCAGAGAATTCACGATTCTGATCACAATTTCTGGATACGCAGCGCCTGCCTGCCGCAACTGATTAAACGCCTCGTTTATCAGTCCATCGTAGGTTGTTTGTAGGCAGTGCACTCTCAATTCCCCTTCATCGTCCACGAGGCAAGCTGGCGGCAGCGACTTTGACCTCACCTGCAGCAAGGCGGCCGAAAGGTAATCGATACAAACGATCGCCGTATTCGGATCGTTGATACCAGGAGAGATCGCCCGCAGAGCGAGCTCCACCAATTGGTCGACCAGAAATTCCAGGTTTTGCTCTGGAGTACGCTTATCCCCCAAGAAGATAGCATCTGAAATGGATTTCGAAACGGACGCCTCGTTCACATCGCCGAAGACCTCGGCGACCACTTCTCCTTTCGCCACGAAGTGCCCCGCCCGTTTCGGCACCGAAATCCGCGCGTTCCCCTTTTTGGCAGTCTCCAACAAACCTTCCTGGTCAATCGCGGTCAGATAGCCCGAACGCTTGGCTCGCACAACGAAGTCAGCCTTGCCCCATTCGGGCTGTTGGCTGCCCTCCTCTTCCGTTTCGCGCTCAGGCAAGGCCTCTATCTTGCTCTCCAGTTCCCTGTACACGCACGCAACCAGGGAGTCCGCTTGAATCGATGTCGCAACATGGTGGATGTAGTGGACAATCAAACACACGCATACGCAGGCTAAGACGATCATCAAGGTTACCGACGGATGGGCCTTGCCCGCTTCCCAGCCATCGTCCATGGCCGGCATGATCAGTATCCCGTAGACGAACGAGCCGATCAAGGCCCCCAGCGTCACCTGCGAGGACGGACTCCTCAAAAAATTGCGCAACAACCGCGGACCGAACTGAGAGGAAGCCAAGGTCAACGAAACGATGGTGATCGAAAAAGTAACGCCTGCGACCGTTACCAACGACCCAACAATCGCGCCCACAATCGCCAACGACGTCTCACGACCGCTTCTGTAAACGAGGGGAACATCTTCCCAAGTCCCCAAGCCCAGTCCCTCCCAATAAAGCATCCCATAGGCCGACACCATCGCCAAGGTGATCGACATAGCGGGCATCAGCCAGAGGCTTTGGCTAACCCTCTCGAAAAGGTTGTTGAGATAAGTTTTCATGAGTGCCGATTCCGTCGTCTACAAGAACTGGACCAAGCCACCCGAAAACACCGGAAACCGCAACCGTTTTGGTAGCCACTCCGCCCCATACAGAGGACGACGCCCTACAAAAATAGGTCCATCCGCAAATGCAGCGGAATCGCTCCTGCAGCACGGACGACACGGAGGTTGTCCCTCCTTCTGGAGGAACTGGTGAATGTGTCGCTACGCTCGGCACCGCCCGGTCCGCACTGCAAGAGCCTATCTTGAGGATCATCACCACAAAAAAACGGGCCCTCAGCGCGAGGACCCGTTAATTGATATCGATACGAACGCAATTGCGACTAAAACGCGTACCTCGCTGTCACCCCGATCTGGCGCGGGTCAGCTGGATTCTCGTAACGGGTCGGCGTCCAGTCTGGCTGGGCGTTGCCGAAATAGAAAAGCCGCTTCGCGTACGCTTCGTCGAAGAGGTTTTTGGCCCAGAGCGAGAAAGTCCACTCCTCAAACTCGTAGCCGATCGTGGCGTTCACTACGGTGTAGGCGTCACGTCGCTCGTCGTTGCTGGAGCTGTTCGACTCGTAGTACTCGTCGCGGCCGCTGAGACGCAGATTGCCGAATACGCCGTTGTTGCCGCTGTAGCTGAGACCAGCATTGTAGGTGAAGCTTGGCGCGTTAGACAGTTCGCGTCCAGTGGAAGCAAGCTCCGTATCAAGCAATCCAATACCGGCGTTAAGCGTCCAGTTTTCGGATACGTACCAGCGGGTTTCCGCTTCTAGACCGAAGTGCTCTGCGTCGCCCTGGTTGGAAGTGAAGTAACGGAAGAATCCGCCAGCGCCCGCAGAGTCGCGCAGCTGGGCATCACTGCGATCAAGGTAGAAAGCGGTTACGGAGGAGGTCATCTTCCCATCAAACCAATTGCTGCGGAGACCGAGCTCGTAGTTCCACAGGGTTTCGTCGCCATAGGTCAAGGGATCGCCTTCTTCGAGGAAGGCCGCGATATTGGCGCCACCAGCTTTGTATCCACGAGCCAATGTCGCGAAGAACAGGTGGTTTTCGGCGATGTCGTTCTCAAAGGTCAGGTTTCCGCCAAACACGGTTCCGGATTCCTTGCCGCGACCGCTGGGCAAAGGCGAGCCGTAGTAGAGGCCTTCGGAAGCGGCCTCAATCGAGTAGTACTCGCTGCGTAGCCCCAGAACGAGACGGGAGGATTCGGAGAGCGACTTCTCGACTTGGCCGAAGAGCGCGTAATTTTCGCTCTCGTAGCTGGAGTCTGCCAACACGGGCCATTCGGGGCTGCTCCACATGTCGCGATAGTCGATGTCGCTGCTCTCGTCGAGCACGCCGAAATAAGCTCCAAGCGTCCAGCGATCCAAGGCTCCGCCAGCACGCGAGTCGTAGCGGAACTCTTGGGAGAAGGCTTCGCGATCACGCACGATTTCCATGAAGGCGTCGTAAGAGCGAGGATCTTCGCTGTTGAGCGTCGTCCAGTCGGAATCGTAGCTGTAGAGCGAGTCGCTTTGGCTGAGGCTGGTGATCGTCGTGAAGGTGCTGTCCTCCGACTGTTGCCACGTTCCGCGCAGGCTGGCCGCGAAGGACTCCTGCTCGTCACGGCCAGGCTCGTCGGAATAGGTTTGGAAACCGCTGTTGTCCAAGCTCCATTCGTCGTAGCCGTTGTTGACGTCGGCATAAAAGAGCGTGCCATCCCAAGTCCAATCGTCGGTAGCCAGCCAGCGAAGCTTCAAGCGGGAGGTGAGCTCGTCGCGCTCGTTGGTATCATCGCGGTCAAGCGTCTGGTTTTCGCGCCAGCCGTCTTGGGAAAGCTGATGCACCGAGAGGCGATACATGAGCCTTTCGCCGCCCAGCGGTCCGCCGAAAGCGATGCCACCGGAAATGAGGCTGTCCTCGCCGATGCTGGTTTCGATCAGTCCGGAACGCGTCGGAGTCGGGTCGGCGGATACGAGCTTGATAACGCCGCCGGCTGCATTAAGACCGAAAGAGCCTGCCTGCGGACCGCGTAGCACCTCGACTTGCTGCATGTCGAAAAGGCTGCCCACGGTGCCGACTCCCGTGAAGTCGAGGTCGTCGATCACGAAGCGGACCGAGGAGTCCGGAGTCTCTCCCTCGAACTGGGAATTCTCGCCGATGCCGCGAATTTGCAAGTAGCGGGGACGCGAAGTGCCACCCGTCCAAGTGAGGTTCGGGATCGCGTCGATCAGGTTTTCGAAGTGCTGCGAACCATCGGCCGCGAAGCGGTCGGAATCGAGCACAGTGACGCTGGCTGTGGTGTCCAGCAGCTCCGATTGCCAGAGCGAACCGGTCACGTAAAGCTCGGGAAGCTCCACCACCGCCATCGATTCGGTGCTCTGCGCCCAAGAAGCGGACGCGCCGAGGCCTGCCGCCGCAGCGGCGAGCATGATTTTATTTCTACGTTGGGACATTTTTGGATCTCAATAGTTTGCGTTTGAGATCCGGCAATGAGCGAAGAAAAGCGAGTCGCCCTCACGTTCGAGATCGGCTCTTACCTTTTCCTACGCCGGTATCAACCGGATCAGGTTCTAAGGGACCGCGTCTGCGCCGACAGCTTTCACCGCCAGCAAGGAAGCATCTCAGACCCATGCCAGGTCGCCCCTAAGGATGCTTTCCGGAGTAGACTTCGCGCTGACCTTGTCAATACCAAGCCGTTACGCATGCGTCACTTCGCTGCGCAGTAAACAGCCGCCGGTCCGCTTCCGCAGGCTCATTCGTCAATCTTTGCTGGCAAGGCCCAATCCTCTCAAGCCGCTCTGATGGAGCAGCTTGGACAGCTGTCAACAGCCTTCCGATGCCACCAGGAAACCCAGAGAACGGCGATGACCTAGCACCCGCACAATCTTTACGGCGGAGCTCAGCCCTACCTTAACAATTCCGCCACCCCGCTTAACGTCCTCGCCTCTGCGCGAGCTTGATCCCGTAAATGTCATTTACCCTGCGAAGCAGAGCGCCCGCCGTATCCAAAAAAAGACGCCCGGCTATTCCCGGACGTCTTTGCAACAAGTAGATTTCGCCTGATGGCCCTAGAACTCGAAGGAGTACTTGGCAGTCAGCGTTCTGCCACGGCCGGCGAAGTAGCGACTGTCGTTTCCTACCGTCTGGGAATAGTAGGTGATGTATTGCTTATCCAATACATTCTCGAAACCGACTGTCAGCAGCCCCTTCTTCAGCTCGTGGGAGAGCAGTAGGTCAACAACCGTATATCCGCTGAAGCCTCGGCTGTCGCTGTCGAAATAGTTCGATGCCTGCAAGCGCGTGCGCAGGCCTTCGCTCCAGTTCCGATTCCAGTAAAGGTTCAAGCGAGCCGGTGGAATATTGGCTCCGTCAAGACGCGTGTCCACCGATCCGTCGCCATCGGTATCCGACTTTCCGTCCACCCATGCAAAAACGCCGCCCAGCTCGTCGCGCTTTCCGAATGAGCGTTCCAGCTCCGCTTCAGCGCCCCAGATCTCCGTTTTCTCGCGGCGAACCATGTAGATACCGTCCTCGTTCGCCTGCAAGCGGCTACCGAGATCCGAGGTCGACCAATAGGCGCTCAACGACGCCCTCCACCCTTCGGATACCCAACGCGCCCCGAGTTCGTAGTTGTCGGTCACGACCGGTTCAAGATCGAGAAAATCGTCCACGTCCTGGTCCGGCACATTGATGCCACGCAGAACGCGTCCTACGTCAGCCATGCCAAAACCTTGCGTGTAGCTGGCAAACACAGTCAGAGGCTCGTTCACCCGGTAGGTCGCGCCTAGATTGAAAAGTACTTCCTCGAAATCGGGGCTGCCTCCAGCGACATCTTGGCTCCCGTAGGATTCGAGCGTGGTGAAATCTCCGACCTCGAGCTTGGCGTTCTCAAAACGTATTCCGGAAGTAACTACAAAATCGCCGACAAGGCGATCAAACTGCACGTAAGGCGCCCAACTCTTGTAGCTTGTCTCGGGAACCCATTGGCGATCCGTCTGCACCAGGACCTGCTGCGTGGTGTCTTCGAAGAAATCGATTCCCGTCACCATGCCCAAATCGCCAAGATAGTCCAAGTCGCGGACGAAGGTCACCTTCGCGCCCTTCTTGTCGGACTGGTTCTCCGACTGGTCGAAGATCAACTCGCCTTCGTAGCGGAAGGTTCCAAAGGTGCCGCCCCCGTAGGTTGCGGCAAAATCGTTGGCGAACAAGTCAACCGAGAGCTTTCCGCCCCCGAGGTCATTGTGCCGGTAGCTCGCCGAAATGGTTTCAACGTCGTTCTGCGTGGCCTTTCCTGGAGTCTCTCCCTTGATCGAAGTGGTTGGAATTCCTTCGGAGCTGTCACCCGCCACCTGCACGTATTCAAGATCCTGCTTCATCTTAAACTTGTTCACCATGACCCGAAGCTCCTGGTCCGCGTCTAGGTTGTAGGTGACTTTTCCATACAAGTCCAAAGTGCTGGAGTTCATGGTATCGCCTTGAGTATTGTCGATGCCCACCAGATTTCCATCCGCATCGAATGACATCGGGCGCCACTCGTAAGTCACACCTCCGACAAAGCCAACCGCTCCCTCGCGATATCCCACTCCGTAAGCGGAACGATAGCCGACACCGGCTGACTCGAGCTCTTCGCTGGTATTGACGCCGAACTCAGCCCACTGTCGCAAGCCATCTACCGCCGGAGCTCGCTTGGTCACGTAGTTGATGATACCTCCAGTCGCTCCCATTCCTTGAGCCGCGGAAGCGCCGTGCACCAGTTCGACTCGCTCGATCATCGCAGGATCGATCGTGTAGCCATCGCGACTTCCATCACGCAAGGGATTGGATTGCGGCACGCCATCGATCATGAAAAGCGGGCTGCGACCGCGGAAGGTTTCGCCGGCTCCCGTCATCTTGCCGCGACTCGGAGAGTAGCTAGGCGCCATCTGGGAAAGAGCGGAAATCAAATCACTCGAAATCGAAAGCTGGTCCTGTAGGGACTGCTCGGATACGATCGAAACGCTTTGCGGAATCGAGCTAATCTGCTTCTCCACCCGAGTCGCAGTCGTCACCGTAAAGGCGTCGAGCTCATGGGCAGCGCCGAGTTCCTCCTGAGCCGTGAGAGAGATTGCTCCCAAGGCCGCGAGCGCAACCGAGTAAGTCGCTTTGATGTTATTACGCTTATTCATCATTATTCGTAGTTTAAAATTTTCGCCGCTCGGGCTTTTCGCTTCCGGGCTAAGTAGAGGTAGAGCCCCGTCCCGAAGAAAAAGGGCATCGTGAGTGATCCGAAAAAGGCCACAGTCTGCCCCGCCACTCCAGCGATGCGTCCCGTGTGCAGCGGATACGCCCAGCGCACCAGCTGCTCTCCTGAGCTGAATTCCTCCCACGGGTGCTCATCAAGCACGTATCCAGATGCTGGATCCAAGAAAAGCTTCGACCGCATGGCAAAGGAAGCAACGTCCTCCGGACTCCATTCGAAGCGGACCGGTTGCCCGGGCTTCGTCGGCATCATAAGTCGCATCGTCGTCTGGCTTGGCACCTTCTCCAAGCAACGCTGCCAAATTTCGTCCCAGGCCACGCTCTCCGCCCCGACACTCGACGACAGGCTCGGATAGCTCGGGAATCGGCTCGGCCCACCCAGACGCTTCAAAAAGTCCGCATAGGCGTCGAAGCTCCAAACCATTCCCGTCAAGGGCATCAGCAAAAGCCAAGGCGTCGCCCACGCTCCCACCATGCGATGCAGAAAGCGCCACCGCACTCGCGGCGCCTTAGCGCGAGCCTCGCTCTTCGCGGGTATCCAAACTCGCTTCGCGTCACGCCAACGACGCACCGCGATAAACAATCCGCTCAAGGTCAGCACAAGCAACGACGCGGCGGATGCTCCCACGATCTTCGTACCAGCCTCGCCTAGCGTGAGAGTTCGATGAATGGACAGAACGCCGTGGAAAAACGCTCGGGCCTGCTCCGCTCGAGGCAAACGCCGCCCCGTGAGCGCGTCCAACATGAAGTCCTGCCGGGCGCCCGATTCCTCTCGCCAAATAACCCACACCGGCGCCTTGGCGCTCTCCGGCCATCGAAAGGCCGTGGCCTCGCCTTCCCATCCCCAAGAACGAATCGTCTCGCTCAACTCGCGAGGGCCGAGCGCCGTAGCAGGTTCCCACGCCTCCACCTCCTCGCTCCACCACTGCCTCAATTGAGGCTCATAGGCATAGAGCGCTCCCGTGATCGCTACCACGCTCAAAAGAGCGCCGCCAACCAGCCCGAGATATAAATGGATTTTTATGAGAATGAGTCGCAAGTGCGTTAGCGATAGGCCAAGCCATAAGGAGGTCAAGCCTGTTCTTGAGACTCGTTTTCAACAGAAACTGAAACCCGCAGCTTTCCGAAGCATCCCTTCCATACGGGCCACAGGGTCGAGCGGCCCTCTTTCAGAGCGCAGCAAGTATCGACAGGCCGCCCGAACTTGGTTTTGAAAGCTAGGCTCCCAATGGACCTTTTCATCGAACAAATCCAGCAAACCTCTCTCGTGGAATGGCTTGGCACCGCAACCGGCCTCGCCGGCGTCTACCTGAGCATCAAGGAAAAGGTCCTGGCCTGGCCCTTCTACGTCCTTTGCTACGGGCTGTACGCCTACCTCAGCTTTTCCGCCGGACTCTACGCCGCCATGGCCTTGAACGCCTGCTTCATCCCCATCTCGCTCTACGGCTGGCGGCAATGGAGCCGGGCCACGAGCCAAGCAGGGCAAAGGGCGGCAAGCGAATTGCGCATCAGTCGCCTAAGGGGCGCTCCGCTGGCCTGCGCCATCGCGATCGGACTGGGCGGCACGCTCGCGATCGGCGTCCTGCTTTCGCGCTACACCGAAGGGGCCTCCCCCTACCTCGATGCCTTCGCCACCACCCTCTCCTTCCTCGCCCAATGGATGCTCAGCCGCAAGTACATCGAAAACTGGCTGGCCTGGATTGTCGCCGACCTCGCCTTCGTTGCGCTCTGGGGCAGCCAAGGCTATTGGGTCGCGGTCGCCATGTTCCTCGTTTTCACCGCTCTGGCGGTGCTGGGCTACACCAGCTGGAGAAAGGAAATCGCAGCCCGTGAACGCTGAGTCCAAATCTCCCGCGCGCATCGTTTTCACCGGAGCGGAATGCACCGGCAAGACTTCCCTCATTCGGGCGATCGCCGAGGAACTCGGGGAACCGTTTTCCGCCGAATACGTGCGCGAATACGTCGACCTCGTCCAACGCCCCCTGGAGGCCCGCGACCTCGATCCCATTGCCCGAGGCCAATTGAAAGGCGAAGACGAAGCGGCCGCTGAGGCCAAGCGCTTCGTCCTGCACGACACCAACCTGCTCTCCTCCATCCTTTACGCGGAGCACTACTTCGACACGCACATTCCCTGGGTAGACGAACGTTTCCTGAAGCGAGACTACACGCGCTATTTCTTCTGCATGCCCGACATCCCCTGGGAGGACGACCCCGGCCAACGCGTCGGCCCAGAGGAACGCAGCAAGCTTCACAACTGCTTCCAAGCAATGCTCAAAAGATACGAAATCCAGCCCGTCGAGCTCCACGGCCCCCTAGATCAACGTATCCAAATAGTTCTTACAGAGCTATCTGCCATCGCTTGAGACCCGCTCAGAAGCGATCCCAGCGAGGCTACCAAGACCTCAGGGCAAAGCCTATTTGCAGTCATTGACGGGAATATCGAGCCTTGCCGCAAAGTTCCGACTCCTTAGGTTAGCGAAGTCGTCTCGGACCTTGCCCCTCCTCCTACGTACCCGCTCGCTACGCCATGAAACGCCGCACAACGCTCCTCTCCGCTTTCCTCGCCAGCTTCCTCCTCCCGCAGGTTCAGGCTCAAGTGAACGTCCAGATACTCCTTACTGAGGACGCGGCGGTGAGCGGAGCCGGCCCCGCCGAAATCACCGGCTACAGCTACCCAAAAGCCAACCGCAACGGCACCTTCTACACGAAAGCTGGATTCTTCGACGACTCCGGCGACCTCCCTGTAGCCGGCAGCATGCTCGTCGAACTCACCGGCCCCAACTCCGCCCAAGTCCTCCTGCGCGACGACCTGCAGGGACTCGAGCCGCTCACTTACGAGCCCTTCTACCCGACCGACGCAGGCGACATCATCTTCCAAGGCAAATACTCAGCGGAAGATCCCCAGGTCGGCTCCGTCTTCAAACTCTCCGGGGGAACGCTCGCTCGCCTCAAGGAAAGCGCCGGTCTCGAGACTGCTGCCTTCAATGGCACCTCCATCATCCACAATGTCGAAGGCATCTCCTACGCAAACCTCGCCAAGATAACGCCAGAGGGAAACGAGCAAAGCTTCCCCCTCTACCGCGGCGCCGTCCCCGGCCTCGAGGGCGTCACCTTCCGCAGCTTCAGCAACATCGCCCACACTCCGTCCGGGCAAATATTCTTCACCGCCCGCTTCGAAGGCGAATCGATCGACTTTCTCAACGACCACGCCCTCTTCACCGAAGACGGGGCGGGAAACCTGCAGATGATCGTGCGCGACAGCGGCAGCTACCCAGATACGCCTCGCCTGCCCAGCGGCGGCACCTTCCGCGACCTCTCCGGAAACATCCACCTTGGCTGCAACGACATCGGACAGCTCGCCTTCCGCGCCGTCGTAGACGCCCCCGACTCGCGAGGCTCCGGCTCCGCCAACTCAATCTGGTTCCAGCACCCCGACCAAGTCCCCGAGCTCATAGCCGTAGACTTCGCTCCTCTGGAAACCGCGAACGCTGGCGAACTCAACCTTGGAGCGCTCACCGCCGGCTCCGGTACCCACAGCATGACGCCGCTTCTCGATGCAGCGGGCAACGTCTACTTTGCGGCCGAGGTCAGGTGGAACGTGCAAGAACCACCCTACGGAGACATCGGTTTCTTTAAATGGGACGGAACCGACACCCACCTCATCGGCTACTTCCACTCAATGCTGCCCCTGCCCGAGGACATCGCCGTCCCTAGCCTCGAATTGCAGGAACTCAGCCTTTCCGCTTCCGGCCGCATCGCCCTCTACGTGGTGATCAAGGACGACCGCAAAAGCGTCGCTGCCTCCATCTACGCTCAAGACGACGAAGGAGCCTTCACCGAAGTCATCACCCGCAGCCTCGGCCAATACGCTTTCCAACGCGCAAACTTCGTCGCCGACGGACATGACTACGGTCCCGCCGGCACGCTCTACCTCCCTCCGCTCGACGCCGGTTTTTCCGGCAGCGAGGACGGCAACGGCCAAAATTGGTGGACTGCCGACGATCGCCTCCTCTTCTCCGTCGGCTACATCGACAACAACGAATCGAAGTCAGCCTACTGCCTCGCCACTATCGGCGAACCTCAAGTTCCCCCCTCCGGCAACAAATACACCTTCGACAACGACCTCGAAACCTCCTCTTGGCAAAGCGTCGCATCCGGACGCAGCAATTGGTACGACTCCATCGGAGCCCGCTGGGACCTACCGCCCAATCGAGCCGACGCCGCAGCAACCATCCCCGCCGGCGAATTCGTCGCCCTCGAAACCGGCAACGTCCAAGTCGGCTCCCTCGACTCACGAGGCCAGCTTGACCTCTACGCCCCGCTCGCCGTACGCGGAGACGCCACCTTGGCAACCGTCAACGTCGAAGCGGGCGGCTCCCTCACCGTCGAAGGCAACGCGACCCTTACCGGCGACATTACCGCCACCGGAACCCATGCCCTCATCGCCGACGCTCCTAGCGGCGATGTATCCATCCACGCCACCGAAAACAGCCCCCACCTCAGCTCCTCCATCCAAAGCACCCTGCTCGCCTCCGCCCCGGGCAACATCGATTTCAACATAGACGGAGAGATGACCAGCAGCGTCGGCCCAGCCCAAGGCACCACCGCTAACATCTACGCTACTTCCGAATTCGGTAGTGTCAGTTTCACTACAAAAGGCGCCTACGACGCCATAGGCCACAAAGGCTCTATGCTCAACTTCTACGCAGCGGCTCCCAACGGGATCGCCGCCAAGCTGGAAGGAGCCTACGCTTCATCCGGCCCCAACCTGCTCTTCGAGGCCAGCGGCGGCGATATCGTTGTCGACACCACTCAAGCCAAGCTCACCGGAGAAACAGGTGCCATCATCGCCGAAAATACGGGAGGTAGCATCGCCATTACCTCCGGTGAAATCTCGGCCTCCGGCTCCGACGCCGTGCACGCTACCGCCAGTGGAGAGATCACCATTTCCGCCCAAGATTCCATCACCCTCATCGACGGCGATTTCGCCATCTACGCAAAAAGCTCCGGCAGCAACGTCGACATCAACTCCCGTGCCGAAATTTCCACTACCGGACAAACGCGCCCAGGAGTCGGTATCGAAGGGAATGCACAGGGTGACGTCACCATCAAGCAAAGCGCTCCCATCAACTCCGACTTCGGCGCTGTAATCGGCTTCTCCACCGCCGGCACCGTCGACATCGACACCTCGACCACCTACCTAGCAGGCGAGCAAGGCGGTATCCGTGCCACTGCCGAGGGCGGCTCCATTCTCATCAAAAGCGGCGAAATCGCCGCCGGCAACCAACAGGGCATCTACGCTGTCGCTCGCGACTCCGTTTCCATCGTATCCACCGGCAAAATCACTGGCATCGGAAATAATTCAACAGGTATCTTCGCTAGTTCCGAGCAAGCAGGCGTATCCATAATCCAAAACGGCGACGTTTCTGCCACCGGCACCAATGCCACGGGCATCGTTGCCGACAGCGCAACGACCATCACCGTGCAAATTACTTCCGGAAGCATCTCCGGCTGGACAGGCCCCAACGCCGGCGTGATCCTTTCCCAAGCCCAAAACGCGATCCTCACCAATCACGGTGACATTTCATCCGCCAGCGAAATAGGCATCATCGCGAATTCGATTAATACCACGATCGAAAACCACGGACGCATCTACGGAAAAATCCAGCTCGGAACCGGAACCAATCAGCTCAACAACGAAGCTAGCGGCTTTCTGTATTCGGTCGGAGAATACATAATCGGGTCCGAAAACACCCTTAACAACAGCGGCACGCTCATTCTTTCCGAGCTCGCCGAAAACATCGGCACCACTACCCTCGACGGGCAATTCCAGCAAAGCAGCTGCGGCAGCGTTACGGCGCAGATAGGAACAGAAGGCTCCGCAGACCAGCTCACCATTTCCGGCAACGCGAACCTTTCCGGTTCCCTCGTCGCGCAAGTTACAGAACCGCTCACCTCCGATAGACAACACACAGTCCTGCAAGCTTCCGCCATCACTGGAACCTTCTCACGAGTCTTGCCCGTCCAGGCCGCGCAAGGCCTGCCTATCGAAGACCTTGCCAAACACGCACGCCAGCATCCGTCCCGTACCCTCGACGCAAGCCTCTCGTATTCAGAAAACAATGCCATCCTCAGCCTAAAACCGCTTATTCTCGACACTTACCAAAAGTGGGCAGAGCACTTCCTCGGCTCGGCAGCAGCCCCGCCATCCGATTCATTCCAACAACTCTCAGCCGATCCAGGCCTCACCGCCGACCCCGACCAAGATGGCCTTTCGAATCTGGCCGAATACGTCTTCGGAACCCATCCCCTATTTCCAAGCGAGTCGCCTTTTTCATCTCAGCTGACGAACCACCTTCCCGAAGCCCCTACCCACACCATTAGCTTCCCAATCGCGAAAGAACTTAGCGACGCGAGCTGGATCCTCGAAAGCAGTCAAAATCTCCAGGACTGGGAACCCCTATCGATCGAGAACGCTACGACTAAGGACCTTGGCGATCTAACGCGCTACGAGCTCACCCTCCAACCGCCTCCATCCCCAACCTTCTACCGAATAACCGTATCCACCCCAAACGGACAGGCAACATCGAGCCTTCCCTTCTGAAGGACTCCACTCTTTCTAAACCAGCTTTCAAAGCCCGCCACAGCCGGCAACAATACAGCAAAGTTCTTCCCTTCCCTCCATCAAACTCTCGCCTTTGACCGCTTAGGCAACGGATACAGCTACAATGCTAAGCAAGTCCACGCGCAGACAATCCGCGATTCGAAACACCTTCGCTTTCTTGATTGCTCCCCGTCCTCGATACGCTTGGGATCGGCTCCAATGCTGAATTGGCTCAGGAACCGAAAAACAACTCCAGAATCCGCAGCTCCCGACAAGGCGGAAGAACCGCAAAGCAGGGAGTGGATCGGTGTCGATCTCGATGGCACCTTGGCCGAGTACCACAAATGGAAAGGCATTGATCACATCGGCAAGCCAATCCCCTTGATGAAGGAGCGAGTGCTCAATTGGTTGCGCGATGGGTACACCATAAAAATATTCACCGCTCGCGCTTCCGTTCCCGAGGGCATCGCCCCCGTGGAGAAATGGCTCGAGAAGCACGGATTCCCTCCCCTCGAGGTCACCAACCAAAAGGATTTCTTGATGCTCGAGGTTTGGGACGACCGAGCGATTCAAGTGGTGCACAATACCGGCAAGGCGATCCTGCGTTCCCAACTCAATTCCAAGCCTAAAGCGCCCCTCCTCGGTCGCGAGACGGCAGCTGCAACCTGCGAGATGGGCAAAATGGAACGCCCCGAAGACCAATCGGGAAAAAACGCAGAGAAGAAATAAGCGCCCTAAGGTCGGCTTCACTTCTTGGTCCCTGTTTTATCCAAAGCCCAGGCAGGCCCCTCGAACGAGTGCATCGCCCGGTCTCGCCTTCACTGCAACTTCGATTCCTGCCATGCCTCAACCTGGCTCCAAGGAAACGGACTTACATCGATCATTCCTGTTCATACTTGATCCACTGTTACTTTTTGTTGTTTCATTTTTTATTCAATCACCCTATTTCCTACATCGTTCCCTCTGCCAACGGGAGTTCACACTGAATTTTTAGAGAAAACAAATCACGGAGAGGAAAACCATGAAACTTAGGACACCACTGAAACTGATCGCCGTCGCACTCGCCAGCGCCCTCGCTCTGAGCTTTGCAAACGCAGGCAGCTACAAGAGCAAAAAAGCAAGTAAAGACCTCGTCGGAGTCGCAGCTTCGGCTGAAAATTTCTCAACCCTTGTGGCAGCAGTGAAGGCTGCCGACCTCGTCGACGTGCTGCAAGGCGACGGACCTTACACGGTCTTCGCTCCTACCGACGAAGCCTTCGCAGCTCTACCCGAGGGCACGCTCGAGTCTCTTCTGAAGCCAGAAAACAAGGACCAGCTCGTGGCGATCCTAACGCACCACGTCGTTCCCGCCAAGGTGCTTGCCAAGGACGTTGCATCCGGGTCGGTAAACACCGCGAACGGCAGCAAGCTTGAGATCGCTGTCAACAGCGGGACTGTGATGGTAGGCGGCGCAAAAGTCGTCGCTACCGACATCATGGCCAGCAATGGCGTGATCCACGTAATCGACAAGGTCATCGTGCCGGAAGCGTAACCAAGCCAAACGCAATCAACTCCGCGAGCCGAGCTGCAAAGCTCGGCTCTCGTTGGTTGTCCACCCGTGAGCGTACTGCAGTCCAAACTTAGCCGAAATGCCCCTCAGCCAGTCCCGCCCCAAATTTCCGGCAACAAACGCGCTGTTTCCGCCCACTCGAGACTCAGCCCTCGCGAAACTAGAGCATTTCATTCCCTTCGCCGGCGAGCATTACCGACTGGAGCGAAACTTCGACTACGGCAGCGGCAAGCACAACTCCGTGTCGCAGCTTTCCCCCTACATCCGCAATGGAACGATCTCGGAGAGCGAAGTGGTCGCTTCCGTCCTAAAATCTCACCCGTACCACGAGGCTGAGAAATTCCTGCAGGAGGTCTTCTGGCGGATCTACTGGAAAGGCTACCTCGACAACCGCCCCGCCCTCTGGACGAACTATCTCGAAGATCTCAGCGAGCTTAACCTTGACGCCAGTCAGGCGAAAACCCACCAGCAGGCGAGGAACGGCGCCACCGGTATCGATTCTTTCGATACGTGGTCGGAAGAGTTGCAACAAACCGGATACCTGCACAACCACGCCCGCATGTGGTTCGCCAGCATATGGATTTTCACGCTGAAACTTCCCTGGCAGCTAGGGGCAGCGTTCTTCTTGGAGCATTTGCTGGACGGAGACCCCGCAAGCAACACCTTGGGCTGGAGGTGGGTCGCCGGCTTGCACACTAAGGGTAAAAGCTACTTGGCTCGCCCGAGCAACATCACCCGCTACACGCAAGGACGCTTCCAACCTGCGGGTGGGCTTGCCGCGGAAGCGATCTCCATCCCGGACAGCCACCCCGCCATTCCTGCCTCCTACAAAAAACGCCCCGCCCCACCCCAAGGCCTGCAGCAAGGCGAAGGACTGCTGATGCTCGACGAAGACCTGCGACCTCACCTCGAAGGACTCGACGAAAAAAGCCACATCCTCGGCATGTATCCACAGAATGATTACTCCCAACTTCCTTGCTCGGAACCCGTTCGCGTATTCCGCGAAACCTCCCTTCGCAACACCCTGCAAGACCTGAGCGAGCGAAAAAGTTGCTGCGTCGAAGTCACCACCCATCCGAGTAGCGAAGCCATTGAAACCTGGGCGCAAAAGTACGGTTTACACACCCTGTGGCTCGCCCAACCGCAGATCGGACCATGGAACGATCTATGGAGCGAAATTGAACCTCGCCTCGCCAAAAGCGGACTGCAAATCCTAAAGTTCCGTCCATGGTGGGAAAACGAGCTCTTCCCCAGCGCCACTCACGGTTTCTTCAAGTTCCATAAAGGGATCAAGCCCGTAGCCACTCGCATGGCCAACGCGACATCTTAGGAAACGATGGCCCACCGTAAGATCAACTTGCCCACCAAAATTTGCCCCGTGTGCGAACGGCCCTTCTCTTGGCGAAAGAAATGGCAGCTAAACTGGGACCACGTAACCTACTGTTCGGAACGCTGCCGCAACCGCCGCGGCAAAGGGCGAAACAGGACGAGCTAAAGCGAAGTCCTCTGGTAGCTCCTGTATTGCGGTTCCCAATACACTTTATCAATCGCCTTCTCCAAGGCTAGGTCAGTCCTTTCCCGAGCAACACCATCCTGCATGGCCTGCTTGGCCACGCGGCGAGCGATCAGTCGGCTCAGGTTTCGAATTTCATCCAAGGCAGGCAGCAATGGAGCCCCTACGCTCGTCACTTCCGGAGAGCTGTCAGCTAGCGTGCGACTGGCGGCGATGAGCATCCCTTCCGTCACCCGCTTCGCTTTGCTGGCTAGTACGCCCAAGCCTATTCCAGGGAATATGTAGCTGTTGTTACATTGCGAAACATGGTAGGTCCTGCCCTTGTAGGCGACTGGAGCAAAGGGGCTCCCCGTGGCAACGATCGCCTCTCCTTGCGTCCATTCGATTACGTCTTGGGGAGTGGCCTCCGCCAGTGTGGTGGGATTGGACAATGGCAAAATGATCGGTCTGGAAACCTGTTTGGCCATGAGTCGAATCTGGCTTTCCTTGAACAGGCCAAACTGTCCGGAAACGCCGACCAATACCGTTGGTTTCGCATGTTCGATGACTTTCATCAACGGGATCTTTCCCGAATCGTCACGCCACTCGCTGACTTCGGCGGAATCCCGAGCAAGTTCCTCTTGAAAGTCTCGCAAGCCCGTCATGTCGGTGCTCAACAACCCGTCCTTGTCGACCATGAAGATTCGCGACTTCGCCTCTTCCGCCGACAAGCCTTCAGCTTGCATGTGGGCCACTAGGTGCTCCGCGATTCCGCATCCAGCAGATCCAGCCCCCACAAAACAAATACGTTGCTCGGCCAAGGCCTGACCCTTACGCTGGCAGGCGGCAAGCAACGTCCCAGCAGTCACGGCAGCCGTGCCTTGAATATCGTCGTTGAAGCAACATAGCTCGTCACGGTAACGCTTGAGCAGGGGCATGGCGTTGGGTTGGGCAAAGTCCTCGAACTGAAGCAACACGTTAGGCCAAAGATCCTTGATCGCCTTGATAAACTTGTCCACGAACTCGAAGTAAGCTTCGCCGCGAATGCGAGGCGAACGCTTGCCCATGTACATGGGGTCGTTGATCAAACGCTCGTTGTCGCAGCCAACGTCCAAGGTAATGGGCAGCGTATTGGCAGGGCTGATACCTCCGCAGGCCGAATAGATAGCGAGCTTGCCAATGGGAATCCCCATACCACCAATCCCTTGGTCGCCCAATCCGAGGATGCGCTCTCCATCCGTCACCACGATGACGCTCACCCGTTTGCGCGTCGCGTTGCGCAGGATACGGTCAATCTTGTCCCTGTCCTCGTAGTTGATGAAAAGACCGCGCTTGCGGCGATAAATCTGGGAAAACTTCTGACAAGCCTCGCCCACCGTGGGCGTGTAGATCAAGGGCAGCATTTCCTCCAGGTAATGCGTCAGCAACGAATAGTAAAGGGTCTCGTTCGTGTCCTGGATGCTGCGCAGGTAAATGTGCTTTTCCATGCGGGAAGTCAGCTCGCTGAACTGCAGGTAGGCGCGGTCGCGTTGCTCCTCGATAGTCTCGATACAGTGGGGAAGCAACCCCTCCAAATTGAACTCGCGCCGCTCCCGCGCCGTGAAGGCGCTTCCCTTGTTCAAAAGTGGCACTTCCAAAAGGACAGGCCCCGCATATGGAATGTAAAGTGGACGCTTCGACTCGGCTTCAGGCATGAACAACGTTAGAAGCGCCCCTTATATCCAAAGCAAGGTGATTATGGAAAAGAGCCGAAATGTTCAGCTCCCTCACTCGTACTCCCACGCTCTCGCGAAACCGGCCTCTACCGGAGCAAGCTCGCGAAGCTCGATTCCATCCGCTGGAGCTAGGCCGCCAGAGAAGGGATCGTGGATCGTCCAGACCTCAAGGTCCTCACTCGTCCCGATGCGGTAGGCTTTCCCCTCCCCAACCGGAAAGCGTGCCGTCACCCTTCCCTCGGGGCAAAACGCCGTCCCGGAAACCTCACGCTGCAGGTTCAGTAACTTCCAGAAGCGGAACGATCCGTCCCCATTGCCAAAGACAAGGCCACTTGCATCCGGGAATAGCTCGAAGGTCCCGTCCAAGTCGTAGCTGATAAACTCGTTATTGTAGACCCATTCCGCTGGCGTCTGGGCAATGAGCTGTCCGTTCGCAAGATCGTAGAGCACGAAATCGTGGTTGTAGGCGAGCACCGCTAGCAGCGATTCGTCGGCGCTAAGCGCAAAGCGCTGAATACTGCTGAACACGATGGTCGACAGATCGAAAAAGTCGGAAACTTGCCCCGTATCAAGTTGCGCTTTTTTGATGGACGACCCCTGCAAAAAATATCCCACTGTCCCGTCGCTCTTCAGCAACAGCCCGCCGCCACCTATGAGCGGATCCGTTTTCGAAACCAGCGATCCGTCAGCCAGCGAGAAAGTCGAGATCTCCAACTGATTGTTTTCCAAGAGTTGAAAAAACGATAGCCGAGATCCGTCACCAGAGAATACAGGCTCCACAATTCGCTGCGCTCCTTCCGCAATCGCCAACACGGATTCGCCAGAGTTCACGCGAATAACTTCCAGCTTGAATTGAATATCTGGATACGACCCGCTTCCGGATTCGATCACGAGAAATGCTCCATCCGCGGAGAGGGTCGCTTCAGAGATCCCTTCTGTCTGCGGATCAAATGGGTAATCGAATACGGTTTCGCTCGTTTCGTAGTCTAGGACCGCAAGAGCGTCTGGCTGCTCAGCGACAACCAGAGAGGCCTCCAAGGCGATGGAGGTATACCGCGTTCGCGGCGCGGAAGGTAAGCCCCACTCGCCAATCGAGGCAAGGCTCGGGCCATCGTAGCTTTCGATTCGTCCACTTGAAAATAAGGCTACGATTCTCCCATCATCACTCGTACCCACAAATGAAGCAGCTTCTTGGGCTAGCATTTTAAACCCAGTCAAATCGCCGTATGGGAAGGAAACCAAGTTGCCATAGAAATCTCCCAATACAAGTTGTCCCACCTCCGAGGCGAATGCCAGAAATCCCATACGATCAAAAGGCGCCTCGACGACATCTACCGCACTCGTCTCTGTATCGATATAATGTATACGATTATCTCCTCCAATCAAAGCAACATGACGAAGGCTTTTTGAGACTTGGAAGCGCACTAAAGTTCCAATCCCTTCGGGAAGCTCCAGAAACGGAGTCGCCTCCCCAGACTCGAGGTTTACCTTCCTTAAGGTATCAGTAGCTGAATCGAAGTACAGAGCCTCTCGACTGGCCCCCAGGAACAAAGGCGGTGGCGTCGCATCCGCTGGTTGGGTAAAAACAGGTTCTGCCCGCTCAAAGGAAACAATTCGCAATTTTCCATTCAAAATATCGAGAGCATAAAGCGAATCCTGACTCCTCTCTAATGGCGTGGCCATTCCAAGGTTAGTAGCCTTCTCATGTTCAATATCCACCAGCCATGCTGTTGGAGGCGAATTTTGACGCACGTATGCGTAGCGACCGTTCCATGAATAGGCAGGTATGAGCGATACGCTTCCTTGCACGCCCTTTTCCGTCAGGTTCACCTGCGCCACTAAGTCACTCGTCGTAGGATCGTAGAGTTGCAAGTGATTGCTGCCGTTGCTCGTATCCTCTTTAAACATACAGATCACGCTTCGATCAGCCGAGAGCTGAAAATTGGACGAGTTTGGGAAGAGCAACTCCCAAGCTTCCTCGCCGGTCGCCAAATCGAAAGCGCGAACCGTTAGTCCGACTTGCCGGTAGTCGTAGCCCACCGCAATCGCCCGGTCACCGCTGCGGTCCAACTTGATTTCGCGAAGCGAGAGTTCCGGGTTAAACGGAGCAGAGCTCTCTCCCGACTCCAAGTTACTTGCGATCCAAGTGCCGTCACCTACCGCAAGAATGGCAATCCCCAAGCTCGGTTCATAGTCCAGAACCATTTTCGCAGCAGGATCTTTGGGATCCCCTAAAAAACGCTCTCCCGACGCGATATCGATGTAAGTGAAGTGGGCAGGATGCGCGTCGACGGCTTCCAGCCTTAATACGTCTCCTTCCAACAAAGTCACGTTTGGCCCGCGAAAGCTCTCCCCTAAAGTGAAGGGGGAACGCACCAACACCCGATTCGGAGGCGAGTTGGCGCTAAGCGTAAACTGGATACAGGCGGCAAAGAACAGGGTAACAAGAGCGAGGGGTAGACGCATGCTTCCCTTTTGCCGCGTGACTCGATACATGTAAAGACTGCGTATTAACTAGAAGCGTTTATACTTAAAAAGATTAAAGCCCCGGGCCATCGGCTCCGGGGCTTGTTTTGACTAAACGTAGCTTAAATTAAGTCCCTAGTACTCTCCAAAGACTTCCACCTCGACGTAGTGGTTCATCTCGTTGCTGGTGTTGCCGTCGGAGTACAGGCGAACGTAGCGGGCCTTCGTCTCCTTCGCGCCGATCAGCTTGCCCTTGTTGGTCTCCACGTAGGCCATGTCCCGGCCCGCCCCGAAGCCCAGCGAGTTGTCGTGGTCGTTGTTGAAGACCGTCGTCACGCCGCTCTCGAACGACTCGTCGTCGGAGAGCTGCACCACCACGTCCACGTAGGCGCGCTTCTGGGTGTGGAAGTGCCACAGGCCGAGCCCGTAGATCGTCGCTGTGCTCTCCAGGTCGATCTGCACCCATTGCGGGCCCTGGGCCAGCTCCACGAAGTAGCCTTCCTCCGACTCCTTGTCCCCGTCGGTCACCAGCTCGAGCTCGCCGATGATGGGGAAGTCGTCCGAGGAGGTGACTTCCTTGCCGAAGGCGATGTTGGAGACCCCGGCGGGGGCCAGGACGGTGGGCTGGGGGGCGTCGGGAGACTCCAGATTGGGCAGCACGATGGGCACCGGAGTGCCGGAGAGGAAGGGAGCCGGGTAGTCCAGCTCGATGGGGGCCTTGTCGGCCGCGGCCAGTATCGAGGCCGCGGATACGGCGGCCAGGGTCAGCAATGTCTTTTTCATAATTCGGTAATTTGGATTATCTGTTTCAGGTGGGTCGGCCGCTCCGCGGGCGACGGGTGGGCTGGCCGCTCCGCGGGCAGCAGGACGGCCGCGGAGCGGACGTCCCACCCTTGTTTCTACACCTCGAAGTCGCTGGGCTGGAACTCGAGCACGCGCCTCGCCGCCACCGCCTCGTTGACGCGGAAGATGCCGACCTCGCTCTTGAAGGAGTGCTCCCCGTCGGCGTTGAGCTTGGCCTCCCCCTTGATCGCGGAGAAGAAGTTCTCCAGGTGCGGCTGGTGCGGCGGCTTGTCCAGGGCCACCGGGATGTCGAACTGGGCCAGGGGCGCCGTCTCGCGCACGTCCACCTTGGCGTCCTTGGCCGGGGCCGGGGCCTCGGACTGGGTGAGGTAGTGCAGGTCGATCCACTTGTCCCAGCTGGGGGCCCGCTCCTCGCGGTAGATCTTGGAGAGGCTCGGGTTCTCCGAGAACTTGATGGAGCCCTCGTCGCCCATGAAGTACTCCCAGTAGCCGCCGCCGGCTGAGGTGGTGGTGAGCGTCTGGTAGAAGGCGCGCACCGGGCCGTAGGAAGTGTCGTACTCGTAGATCACCATCACGTTGTCGTACCACTCGCGCGAGGGGTAGTAGTCGGCCCCGCCGGAGGCGAAGACGGACTTCGGATAGGCGTCGAGGAACCAGTTGAAGATGTCGATCTGGTGGGCGCCCAGGTCGGAGATGGGCCCGCCGGAGAGGTCCTTGAACCAGCGCCAGTTGCGGAACTGGTGCATGTCGGCGTAGCCGTACCTCTTGAGCGTGGCCTCGTCGATGGCGTACTTCTTGGGCCAGCCCACGTCGGGGGTGACCGCCCGGTTCCACTGCCCGTTGAGGTTGGTGATGCGCCCGGGGATCTTGGCCTTCTTTATCAGGTTGTTGTAGCAGTGCTGGTAGCGGGGGTTGGAGCGGCGCTGGTGGCCGATCTGCAGCAGCTTGCCGGTCTCCCGGGCGGTCAGCACCATGGAGCGGGCCTCCTCCACCGTGCGGGCCATCATCTTCTCGCAGTAGACGTGCAGCCCGGCCTTCAGGCAGAGGTTGGTGTGGCGGGCGTGCCAGAGGTCGGGGGTGGCGACGATGGCCGCGTCGAGGTCCTTCTCCTTCTCCAGCATGTCCTCGATGTCCTGGTAGGCGTTCACCTCGAAGCCTTCCTTGGCCAGCTTGCGCTGGCCGTAGGTGCGGCTGTACTCCCAGATGTCGCACACGGCGCGGAAGCGCAGGCCGGGCACGTTGAGCATGGCGTCGAGCAGCACGCGGCCTTGCACGCCCAGGCCCACCAGGGCCACGTTGATCTCGCCGGCGGGCGAGGACTGGGCCCGCGCGAAGGCGGGGGCGAGCATCACGCCGCCGGCGGCGACGAGGCTGTTCTTGACGAACTCGCGGCGGGCGAGCGGGGCGCCGGGAAGGCTGGTCTTGCTGTCTTGGGTCATGGTATCGGGGGTCGGTAAGGGGTTAGAGCTTGTCGCCGGCGACGGCCCAGCGGTTGTACTTCACGAGAGCCAGGGCCAGGGCCACCAGCAGGACGTGGGTGCCCAGCCAGGCCACCCCGCCGCTCTCGTTCAGCAGCACCAGGCCGACGGAAAGGGAGACGTAGACCAGGCCGCTGGCCAGCAGGGCCAGGCGCGGCAGGGCCCCGGCCAGCAGCAGGACGCCCAGGGCCAGCAGGATCCAGCCGAGGACGCCGGAGTAGAGGTCCAGCGCCCAGGTGGGCATCAGCGGCTCGGCGGCGAACTTGTCGTAGAGCGGCTCGGGCAGGCCGTGGTAGTGCGAGAAGCCGTAGACCTTCTCCTTCACGTTGACCATGGCCCCGGAGATGTCCGGCTCGCCGAACTCGTCGAGCAGCGGGCGCTGCACCGTCTCGGTGCCGGCGAACTTCTCCAGGCCGGT
>NZ_JACYFG010000049.1 GCF_014803405.1 Pelagicoccus enzymogenes | reverse complement strand
AACGTCGAGTACAGGCGGCGTGCGCTTGCGCACGTTGCCTGCTACGTCTGGTTGGCTCTATTTTGTTGATCGATATTGCTTATACTCGGCTCGAGGACGTTCTTTGTCTACATATCTCATGTGCTCTTCATTTATTTCAATAATCGTGTATTCGTTTTTTATTTCGGCTCCATCTGGTCTGTCGGGAGAGGTGAATTTAGTAGTTAAGTCTAAACCGTCCACAAACCATGTTCCTTTCATTCTCAATAAATCCATTACTTCGCCATTTTTGGTGAGTGTCATTTCCTCGTAAAAAGACTTATCCATTTCGTAGACGATGAACCCCTTCACTTCGATACCTTCTCCCTGATCCACGTGGTACGTCCACTTGCCGATTATTGACCTCTCGCAAATCGCTGCTGGTATTACGGCTAAAAACACACTGAGAACCAGAATTAAAGGTGTGTTCATTCGCTTCGATGATTATTTGCTTTAGCCAACGTCGAGTGCATACGCGGAGGCTAGCGCGGAGCGCTGGCCGGAGTTGTATGGCACGATTTGTTCTGAATTTTTATGTTATTTTCTTGTAGACGATGTTTTCGTATTCCTCAACGTCGTAGGCGTCTGAATTCGTCAAGTGACCATCGTAAGGTCCCAACTTGTTTACCGTCATTCCTTCCTTCAGGACGATTTGCAGTCCATGCTCTTCTTCCCAATCGCATCCACATTCAATAGATAGGTATATCTTTTTGTCTCCGTACGGACGTCTCGATACCAAGACTTCGTCGCCAATTCTCAGGTATGACCAAACATCTCTGCTAGACTTGATCAGTGGGAAATCTTCCTCATCTTCAGTATCTATTAGATTCGTTATATCTTTATAGTATTCAAAAATGTGTTCCTCTGCTGCTTTGATTGCTTTTGAACCGTTGGATCTAAAGTTTAGCATGGCCGTTCGGAACTCGGATTGATTTTTATCTTCGAGATATTCCTCAAGCACGAATCGAAATTGGGGTATCGGGGGTTCGCCACTTTCGACAGGACCATAGTACCAATCAAACTGGGGGTCGTGATCAAAATCTCCAATGTCTTCTATTTTCATTTTTTCAGAACGCAGAGTACAGGCGGCGAGCGCTTGCGCTCGTTGCCTGCTACGACTTGTTAGAGTTTTCTTAATTTTTTGAGGTTTATCGAATAGGACCCATCTCCCGGGAACTGAGTGCCCACCCCTTCAGAAATGATGTATCCAACTTTTATCTCATGTTTAGTTCCGAATTCGCTCAGGTTTTGGATGACTAATATTTCGTTGTATCCATACTCTTCATCTTTCTCTTCTTTCCACTGTTTGAAATCTTTAGCCTTCGAATCGTCGATGAAGTAGATGATCGCTGAGTCGACAGCTATGCGGCCTCCTTTTTCAATCGCAGAGTAAGGGACTTCGTAGTCGCCAATCTCGAAAATTTCCAATTTTAGAACGATTCCCTCCGAGTAGGTGTCTCCAACTCGAAGTGCGTTTGAATTCAGAGTAACCGTCGTTGTTGTTTCTGCACTCATTTGGGTATGGGCAACCACCGCAAGGATGACTGTGAGTATGTGCTTTGGGCTGACCATTTTTAGTCTCTCTAACGCCGAGGTGTCACGCGGAGGGGGGGCGCAGCCCCCGGAGTTGTGACCACCGACTTGTTCGGCTGGTTGATTTGTTTTCGTTGGCCAAGAGATTTCGGCTTCATCTGACATGAGGACTCCCCACTGCATGTCTGAAACTAGATCTTCTTCGATCCAGAAATTCAGTGACAAACTTTCGATTTCAATGCGGTCTTCTTCTTCGGAAATCTGATCAAACCTTTCATCTTTCTTTATTTCTTTCAGTAGTTCTGATCGCTTTCTTCCAATGTAAGTTTTTCCAAAAAGCGTAACGTTTGGGTCAGACGATTCTATCGTTTCTAGCCTGAAGTCGTTCTCCTCGTGAAAGTGAAAGGAAAGGCCTTTGCTCGAATAGTAACAAGATATCGACTTCTCTCCGGATGCGATGTCTTCAGTGATTCTATCTGGTTCGCCTAAGATGGCAACAAGCTGCTCCTGCGTAGCACCGAAAGTCAGTGATCCTATTCCGATTCCAGGTTCAACTGTCGTTAGATCTATCATTACTTTTTCGCCGAACGTCGAGTACAGGCGGCGTGCGCTTGCGCACGTTGCCTGCTACGTCTGGTTGGCTCTATTTTGTTGATCGATATTGCTTATACTCGGCTCGAGGACGTTCTTTGTCTACATATCTCATGTGCTCTTCATTTATTTCAATAATCGTGTATTCGTTTTTTATTTCGGCTCCATCTGGTCTGTCGGGAGAGGTGAATTTAGTAGTTAAGTCTAAACCGTCCACAAACCATGTTCCTTTCATTCTCAATAAATCCATTACTTCGCCATTTTTGGTGAGTGTCATTTCCTCGTAAAAAGACTTATCCATTTCGTAGACGATGAACCCCTTCACTTCGATACCTTCTCCCTGATCCACGTGGTACGTCCACTTGCCGATTATTGACCTCTCGCAAATCGCTGCTGGTATTACGGCTAAAAACACACTGAGAACCAGAATTAAAGGTG
>NZ_JACYFG010000048.1 GCF_014803405.1 Pelagicoccus enzymogenes | reverse complement strand
TTACCACTGAGGCTAGGAGTCAAGCTGCTATATCAGTTTTTCATGGAATCTTGCAGGTACGCGCATATCGGGCTTCCTTTCGCTTTTAGTCGTTCTATATAGAGCCCTTCGTCGTAGGCGGTTCGAGTCTTCCACATCCGGTATATTATCCTCTGCCACTTGTAGGCCAGCTCCCGCATGGCGCAGTTGTAGGTCATTCCCGCGGCCTTCTTCATCCTCCAGAACGCGGACGCCCAGGAGCTCCACTTTATCGACTCGCCGGCGAACTCCACGAAGGTCTGCATCAGGAACCTCGGCCGGGAGTAGCGGCGGTGCACGATGCGCTTCTTGCCGCTGCTCTGGGTAACGGGGGCGACCCCGCTGTAGCGCTGCAGGGCCTCGCGGCTGGAGTAGCGGGAGCGGTCCTCGCCCATGGCCGAGAGCAGCCGCGGCCCTAGAGCCGGACCGGCTCCGGGAAGGCTGTCGAAGATCGGCTTGTCCTCCGACTCGGCGTAGCGCCGGGCCAGCTCCTGGTCGTATCTCGCGATGGCCCTCGAGCAGGCCTCGATGTGGTCCAGGCAGCTGGAGATTCGAAGCTCCATGACGTCCATGATCGCGGGGTCGTCGGTCAGGACGACGGACTCGGCCACCACCCGCAGGCGCTCCTCGATCACGTCCCTGCGCGAGCAGTGGGAGCTGCGGTAGAAGGCCGCCATCTCCTCGGGGTCCGCCTCGCGGGCCGCCTGCAGCGAGGGCCAGCGGCGAAGGAAGCCTATCGCCATGGGGGCGTGCAAGTCCCTGCCCAGCAGCGCCAGGGCCTGCGGGAAGCTGCTTTTTAGCAGCGACTTGAGGCGGTTGCACTGCTCGACCTGCCGGTCGACCTCCCCGCGGCGGGCCTTGGAGAGCGAGTCGATCCTGCGCATGGCCGCGCTGTCCAGCCGGTGGGCCCGGAGCTTGTCGCGGTGCGAGGCCAGCAGCTGGGCGAGGACCTCGCAGTCCAGCAGGTCGCTCTTGGCCCCGGAGCCGTTGAAGGCCTTGCGGAAGCGGGCCGGCACGCTGGGGTTGAGGGCGTAGACCTCCAGCCAGCCGCGCGGGCACAGGAAGGCTACCAGGTCGGGAGCGGGCATCTCGAAGGCCACCGCGACGCGGGCCTCGGGATGCTCGGAGCGAAGCCTCGCCAGCCACGCGCCCAGTTCGTCGGGGCTGTTGGCCAGCTTGTCGAAACGCGGACTGGAGCCCGCCCGCAGGGAGGCGAGGCAAACGTCCAGGGTTGCGTCGGAACGGTCGATCCCGATCGCGAAGTCCAGGGGCTTTTCCTTCATCGTGTCATAGTCGGTTGAGGGTTGCGGAAAGCTCGTCCTTGACCGGCAGCGACAGCAATATAGAGTGGTCCGTGCAGAGGGCTTCCACCGAGGAGTCGTCAAAAAGTCAAGGCGCTACCCGCAGCCCGGAACGGTAAGGTCACAGTCCTCCAGGGGACGCCGCGTATTTGTTCCTGGACTGCGGGCGAGCGCTGAAATTGTAATGAAAAGCCAAACGGAGTCCAACCCCGCCGGAAGTTATTCACAATGCCCCGAAAGCGAGCTCTTCGGCCCGCGCCTTTCGGGCATCATGAATAACTTCTCCTAGCCTATATCCGCGTATGGCTTTCACGTTGGCTAAAGCAAATAATCATCGAAGCGAATGAACGCACCTTTAATTCTGGTTCTCAGTGTGTTTTTAGCCGTAATACCAGCAGCGATTTGCGAGAGGTCAATAATCGGCAAGTGGACGTACCACGTGGATCAGGGAGAAGGTATCGAAGTGAAGGGGTTCATCGTCTACGAAATGGATAAGTCTTTTTACGAGGAAATGACACTCACCAAAAATGGCGAAGTAATGGATTTATTGAGAATGAAAGGAACATGGTTTGTGGACGGTTTAGACTTAACTACTAAATTCACCTCTCCCGACAGACCAGATGGAGCCGAAATAAAAAACGAATACACGATTATTGAAATAAATGAAGAGCACATGAGATATGTAGACAAAGAACGTCCTCGAGCCGAGTATAAGCAATATCGATCAACAAAATAGAGCCAACCAGACGTAGCAGGCAACGTGCGCAAGCGCACGCCGCCTGTACTCGACGTT
>NZ_JACYFG010000047.1 GCF_014803405.1 Pelagicoccus enzymogenes | reverse complement strand
ATGGGCAAGCTGGCGGACATCATCACCCGCTTCGAACCCCCTCTCAAAAGGAAACGGGCGCTCAGCGCCCAGCAGTGCAAGGTCTTCGGCAGCGTCAAGGCCTGCCGCACAAGCCGCCTGGGAGCCAGCGTCCAGACGGTCTGCGCATGCGGCAACGAGATCGTCGCCTACAACAGCTGCCGGGACAGGCACTGCCCCCAATGCCAAGGCAGGGCCACCCGCAAGTGGGTCGCCGCCCAGAGCGAACGCTTGCTCCCCACCAGGTACCACCACTGCGTATTCACGTTGCCCGACACGCTCGACGAGCTGGTCCGCTACAACGAAGCCGCCATATACGACCTTCTCTTCGCGGCGAGCTCGGGCACGCTCAAAAGCTTCTTCGCCTCCGACCGCCGCTTCGGCGGCAAGGGCGGCTTCTTCGGCGTCCTGCACACCTGGGGGCAGCGTCTCCAGCTGCATCCGCACGTCCACTACGTCGTGGCGTGCGGCTCGCTGGCCGACGGCGTATGGCGCGACGGCAAGGGCAGCCTCTTCGACGTGAAGAAGCTCTCGAAGGTCTTCCGGGGAAAGTTCCTCAAAGCAGTCCAGAGACTCCACGCCAAAGGGAAGCTTACGCTTCCCCCCGGCTGGGGCCCCGGCAGGTTCCGCGGAGCGCTCAGGCTCTCCTCCCTGCGCCCATGGGTCGTCTACACCAAGGAGACCTACTGCGGCCCCGACAAGGTCGTCGAGTACGTCGGCAGGTACGCCCACAAGGTCGCCATATCCGAAGGGCGGATACGCGAGGTCGGCGAAGGGAGCGTAACCTTCGAATGGAAGGACTACCGCCAGGACGGCGCCAAGAAGCTCGCCACCGTCGCCGGAGGCGACTTCGTGAGGATGTTCGCCCAGCACGTGCTCCCCGCCGGCTTCCGGCGCATCAGGTACTACGGCTTCTGGAATCCCAAGGGCCTCGATCAGGCCCGCCAGTCGATCAAGCAGCAAGGGCTCGCTCTGGTCGATATGGTCAAAGCGTTGCTGGCGGTGGCGGCGAACATCGAGCTCCGCCACCAGGAGCATGGCGTACGCTGTCCCAGTTGCGGGGATCTCGCCTTCGAGGCCGAGACCCCAAGCTTCCACTCGCTGCTCGACCTTCTCGACAGCTCGTGAAACGCGAAACGCCCAGGTCCGCCTCAAGCTTAGCGACAGGACAAGCCCTGCCGCCTGGCAACGCATTTGACCGATCCCAATCAAGCTATGGATTTAACGGATATCCGGGCTTGCTGACTAAGTAGAAACCGCATATCGAAGATAGCAAATGAAGCCAGAAGCATCGTTCAGCCGCCCCGCTCGCCACCGGATACCGAAGCCCTCCGCCCCGATAAACCCATAAAGAAAACATCCTCGAACAAGACGTTGCACCCACTCCGCTTCGCTGCGTCGGGTGAACTTAACGTT
>NZ_JACYFG010000046.1 GCF_014803405.1 Pelagicoccus enzymogenes | reverse complement strand
ATATAGGCTAGGAGAAGTTATTCATGATGCCCGAAAGGCGCGGGCCGAAGAGCTCGCTTTCGGGGCATTGTGAATAACTTCCGGCGGGGTTGGACTCCGTTTGGCTTTTCATTACAATTTCAGCGCTCGCCCGCAGTCCAGGAACAAATACGCGGCGTCCCCTGGAGGACTGTGACCTTACCGTTCCGGGCTGCGGGTAGCGCCTTGACTTTTTGACGACTCCTCGGTGGAAGCCCTCTGCACGGACCACTCTATATTGCTGTCGCTGCCGGTCAAGGACGAGCTTTCCGCAACCCTCAACCGACTATGACACGATGAAGGAAAAGCCCCTGGACTTCGCGATCGGGATCGACCGTTCCGACGCAACCCTGGACGTTTGCCTCGCCTCCCTGCGGGCGGGCTCCAGTCCGCGTTTCGACAAGCTGGCCAACAGCCCCGACGAACTGGGCGCGTGGCTGGCGAGGCTTCGCTCCGAGCATCCCGAGGCCCGCGTCGCGGTGGCCTTCGAGATGCCCGCTCCCGACCTGGTAGCCTTCCTGTGCCCGCGCGGCTGGCTGGAGGTCTACGCCCTCAACCCCAGCGTGCCGGCCCGCTTCCGCAAGGCCTTCAACGGCTCCGGGGCCAAGAGCGACCTGCTGGACTGCGAGGTCCTCGCCCAGCTGCTGGCCTCGCACCGCGACAAGCTCCGGGCCCACCGGCTGGACAGCGCGGCCATGCGCAGGATCGACTCGCTCTCCAAGGCCCGCCGCGGGGAGGTCGACCGGCAGGTCGAGCAGTGCAACCGCCTCAAGTCGCTGCTAAAAAGCAGCTTCCCGCAGGCCCTGGCGCTGCTGGGCAGGGACTTGCACGCCCCCATGGCGATAGGCTTCCTTCGCCGCTGGCCCTCGCTGCAGGCGGCCCGCGAGGCGGACCCCGAGGAGATGGCGGCCTTCTACCGCAGCTCCCACTGCTCGCGCAGGGACGTGATCGAGGAGCGCCTGCGGGTGGTGGCCGAGTCCGTCGTCCTGACCGACGACCCCGCGATCATGGACGTCATGGAGCTTCGAATCTCCAGCTGCCTGGACCACATCGAGGCCTGCTCGAGGGCCATCGCGAGATACGACCAGGAGCTGGCCCGGCGCTACGCCGAGTCGGAGGACAAGCCGATCTTCGACAGCCTTCCCGGAGCCGGTCCGGCTCTAGGGCCGCGGCTGCTCTCGGCCATGGGCGAGGACCGCTCCCGCTACTCCAGCCGCGAGGCCCTGCAGCGCTACAGCGGGGTCGCCCCCGTTACCCAGAGCAGCGGCAAGAAGCGCATCGTGCACCGCCGCTACTCCCGGCCGAGGTTCCTGATGCAGACCTTCGTGGAGTTCGCCGGCGAGTCGATAAAGTGGAGCTCCTGGGCGTCCGCGTTCTGGAGGATGAAGAAGGCCGCGGGAATGACCTACAACTGCGCCATGCGGGAGCTGGCCTACAAGTGGCAGAGGATAATATACCGGATGTGGAAGACTCGAACCGCCTACGACGAAGGGCTCTATATAGAACGACTAAAAGCGAAAGGAAGCCCGATATGCGCGTACCTGCAAGATTCCATGAAAAACTGATATAGCAGCTTGACTCCTAGCCTCAGTGGTAAAGTCAGCGCGGAGCGCTGGCTGGAGTTGTATGGGCTGACTGGTTAGTCCCATTTTTCATTGAGTGAAGAATTGCGCTACGGGTGAGAAGAAAATCAGAGCAATGAGGGCTCCATCTAGGAATAGCTCTACCTCATTTCTTATCACAGCACTATGGGTCGTCATGGGTTGAATTGGCCATCTGATTTGGCCGAAAATGGTGAGGATTACTGCCGACAAGAAAAGCCATCTCGCTGGTGACCAAAAGTAGAACATGCCGACTATGCCTGATATCGCCAGAATGTAAATCGAGAGACTTACAGTTAAGCCTATGGTGCGCCTAGCTGGAGACAGCGATTTGAATATTCTTACAGCTCTTTCGTTACTTTCTTTTCTTGTGAGAGTTTGATCTTTTGCGGGACGGACAACTTGGAAGAACACATACGCAGTGTATATCGCGAGTATGGTTTTGAATGTGGATTGGTCCATTTCTTAACTGACTAACGCCGAGTTCAGGTGACGAGCGCTTGCGCTCGTTGCCTGAAACGACTTGATATGTGCAGTTTTTCTTATGCTGGATTGATCACTATTTAGTCTCTTCTTTTAATGGATCAGTTGTTGTGTTTGGCGAACCTTTGTCAAAGTAGCTTTGATGGGAGTCTTTCGCGTCCCATTTTATTTCATCAACGTATAATCTGTGAATGGTCGGTGTGATAAACAGAGCGACTCCAATAATTGGTAAAAGCATAGGTATACCTGTTGTTGGTAGGAATCGGAATCCTAGCATTCCAGAGATGACGTTGAACGCTACTAATATACCGTAGGTTGTGATAAAGAGAGTGCCGAAGTACTTAGAAATGTCGTATGCTTTTTTCATGACTTTTTGTTTCACATATCGCCGAGCACAGGCGGCGAGCGCTTGCGCTCGTTGCCTGCTGCGTTTTGTTAGGCTAATTTTACTGGTATTTCTAGTTCGAGTGCACATGGCTTACGATGAGCGTTAAGCAACTCAACGTGAGACCATTCTTCCGTCTTCAGTATGTTTCTGACTGTTTCGATGTCGTCCAAGGATGCGTTCATTCCAAAAATGATGTGATCTACACTTGATGGGCTAAACTCGTACAAACCGTACGACTTCGTGTAGAACCGAACCTCATCCTCGTAAATCCAATGTTGGTGTTTCTTTGAGATGGACGCTTCAAGTAGGTCGTCCTCGAGGGTGCACTGATCAATGAAAGCGTCGCCAGTGCCGTATTTGTGTCCGTACAAAATATCTCTCTGAATATCTAGAAATGGATGATTTGTATCGTATGAGACTTCATACTTGGAAAACTCCTGCCCTTCGTTGCTGGTGTTTAGGTCTTCTAGTAAGTCTTCAGTAAAACCTATGCACAATCCTCTGTGAGAATCTGCGTAGTGAGACCACATAAGAATGTTTTCATTTTTCTTGCTTAGACACAAAATGCCAGCGTCTCTCAAGCACCGATCCATAAATGAGGAGGACATCTCTATTCTTTTGGTTCCATGAGTGATGCCTTCTGTATTTAGCTCGCGTGCGAACTCTTCGGGTGAAAGTTGACTATCGAAAGGATCGTTGAAGAAAGCGGGTCGCGAGAAAAACAGCTTTCGAAGTGCTAGTGTTTTCAACGTATCTTTGTTGAACGGTCTGTATTTGTATAGAAATGACATTCTATCTTTCTTGCCTAACGCCAAGTTCAGACGACGAGCGCTTGCGCTCGTTGTCTGGAACGTTTTGTTGGTATGCTCCTTTCAATTCGTATTTGCATTTCTTCTTTTGAGTTTTCGCCATGCCCATTTTGTTGTAATGACAAAACAAGCTAACACTCCGATAGTTAGGAGTATAAATAATATTCTACCTATCCATTGTCCAGATCGGTAAGCTGATAATGTACGATCATATGCATCAACCGAGCCGGGAGAAATCCCGCCTGTAAACCTAATTCGGGTAAAATAGTCCAAAATCGTGGCTTCGTTTGCTTGAACCCCTATGCGGGTAAAACCTATTAGCAGTGAATGATCAGAAGTAAAAATAACATAGTTTACGAACGATGTGCTAGTTGCTTCTCCCGTAATTCGGTACGCAGGGAATTTTTTTATATTTGTTCTTTCTATTTTGTCGATAATTCCGCCTTTTGCCTCAATTCCTTCTTTAACCCCAGTCATAAAGCTAGTTGTGGAATGCTTGTTTTCTGTTTCGAGTGGGCTTTGAATTGCTGTTGCGAGAACGCCCGAAGCTTCGGAAACTGAATAGTCAAGAAGCAGTGTACCTGTTGCCTCAAAGTGCTTCATAGCTTCCAATGGAAGATCTTTCTCAACCCAATTGAATGAAGGGTCGATTTCTAAGACCTTCTCTACTGCCGAAACTGAAAAAGGTACGAAGAGGGTTATGCAGAAGATCAATTTATTCATTTCGATACCAACGTCGAGGTGATACGCGAGCTCAAGTCAGTGCTCGAACGTTGGGTTGAGGTTGAGTGTGTCTGGTGTGTTGGAATTTCGGCGAGCGCTTACCCGAGTTGTATCGACCGTCTTGTTCGACCTATTTGTTTTTGTATTCACCAGTTGGATTCCTTGGGTAGTTGCTTTTCTTCTTTGAATGCTTCGAGGATCAATTTCTTCTCAATGCAGGGGTTTGTTTTCTTTGCTTCATGTACTCATCAAATTCTTTTTCTTCTCTTCGTTTCTTACGTCTTATCAACCAGTAGATTCCAAATCCCAGAAATGCTATCGGAAGGGCAAAGATAAGTAATGCAATGAATGCTTCCATAGTTACTGGCATGCCCTTGACGACATGCTCTACTGGAAAGTCGGTCTTCATTTATTTTTCTTCGTCGAACGTCAAGTTGAGGCGATGCCAGTGGAGCGGAGCGTAACAGGCATTGCCTCAAACGTCTTGTTGGCACTAGTTTGTTTCTTAGTTTTTGAATACATCAGAGTAAGAGTTAGAATCTGCTAAGAATGTGTTTAGGTCCACATAGTCTTCGCTAATTCCATGTAAGGTGAGAATTCGGGTAGAGACGTATGGCAGCTCCTTTTCTTCGTATCTGGCTGGGGAGCCTCCGACGTAGAGTCGATGCTCGAGGCCCCTCATTGCGTATCCATTTTCTTTTAGCTGAATCGGATCATGCAAGTAAGCTGTTCGACTCTTCCCAGACTCCTTATTTTCGAATTTTATGCCAATAAGTTCGAACTCTGGATTTGTAATTATGGTTATCTTTTTGTTTTCGGGTAGATTGTAGAATAGTCGGTTTTCGATGTCGCGAGCACAGCCCATGCTGAATGCTGCCAGGATAAGTGTGAAACATGTCAGGAGTCTGATCATTCTATTTTTTGCCAACGCCGAGGTGATACGCGAGCTCCAGTTAAAGTTTAAACGTTGGGTTGAGCTTGGAAGTGTCTGGGGTGATTGAATTTCGGCGAGCGCTTACCCGAGTTGTATCGACCGACTTGTTAGACATATTTGGGTTATGCATATTACGAGTTTGATTTTTTGTGTACTCTGTAATCTAGAGTCAGAAATATAACTGACAAGATTGAGGCTACGACTAGTAGTTCAAGATAGCTAACTAATAAGTTTTCAGGATTTATTTTTTTACTTCCCGGTATTGGAAGGTAGAATTTTTCATCGATAGCTGAAAGATAGATGATTCCTACTATGAGGAAAGTAACTGAACTGAGAAACGTTTTGCTCCAGTCTGATATATTTTTCCCAAGTATTTTCGTGAGGAAGAACCATGCTATCAAGAATACGACGAATTGAATGATTACGAAGAACATAGGTTCAGTTTTATTTTTCGTCTAACGTCGAGGCCACACGGCGAGCGCTTGCGCTCGTTGTGTGAGCCGATTGGTTGGAGTTATTTTATTTCTTCGAAAACGATGTGTTTTTCAATTTGTTCTGCTAGTTGCCTCTGCTCGGGAATGTTTAGATCTAAGCTAATGCAATCAGCATAGTCGTTCTTTCCTGAGAAGTAATCGTTCAATTTCGTAGCTAATGATTCATTTGCTTCTGCGTATTCGTTGGGGCTATCGTGGAGAACACATATGGTCTTTGTTTTCTTTTTTAGTATCCATCCTGTCTTGACGATGAAGAGAGCGAACGATCTTACACACGGGAAGTTTTGAAGCGTATCCGAGATTGTGCTTTTCAGTTTCACGTCGACGTCAAGTGCTGGGTAGATCTTGAACGTTGATCCTTCTGGAATGATGTAGTCCTTATTCATTTTCCCTCCAAACGCCGAGCTCAGGCGACAAGGCCTAAGCTATCTTCTGAATTTCTGGGGTGGTTGATTTTCATGGGTTCGTAATGAAAGAGGCGGGCGTTTGCCGCAGTTGCCTGGAGCGTCTTGTTGGCATCTTTTTAGTTGTTTTTTGAATACTCAACATAAGCCTCCTCCACCTCGAATGAGGAGCATGGAATACTGAAGAGCGCCGAAGTTTCGTTATCGACGAGGAAATCTAATTCTTCTCTATGAATTTCTTCTTTCTCTGTATTGTAGAAGAAGGCTTCCAAGAAGATTCGTCGAACCTTTGAACTCACTCGAATCCTACCGGTAGCTCCACATCCATCTTCGTGTCGTCGTAATCTTAGTTTCGAAATATTAACATCTACCGGCCACTCGCCCCGCGCGTACAGTTCGGGCTTCTTTATGCCCAACCCGACTAAGATGTCTTGGATTAGAAGTTTCGGATTCATTTCTCTTTTTCTGCCAACGTCGAGTGCATACGCGGAGGGGGCGCAGCCCCCGGAGTTGTATGACACGATTTGTTCTGACCTATTTTTTCTTAAGGTTTAGGGTGTGGTTGTCGCAATCAGCATAGATAAGCTTTAGGTCGCCTCCTTTGCTTTTGTAGATGCATGAGGTCATTTGGTGCCCCTCATTTGAACTGGATACGTAGAGGAAAATGAGTCCATCGTAAAGAATCCACATTTGCTTTACATCTTCTTCGTTGAATTCGTTAGAGATCCATTTCTTATCATTTTTTAAGGTGATTGATACTTGATCTATCGATCCCTCAATTCCACAGGATCCTTCCCAAGTTCCGTGTAGTTCTTTTAAGTCTGACTCTTCTAGGTTCGTGTAGGTAAGTTTCGGCTGATTAAGCCATTCTTCCCACATCGTATCGATCTTCAATCGATCTTCTATTGGATTGGCTCCATTCGCTCGGATAACGCCCAAAGCCATAAAGATCAGCGCGACTAGAGTTGGGCATCGAGGTTTCATTTTTTCAGAACGTCGAG
>NZ_JACYFG010000045.1 GCF_014803405.1 Pelagicoccus enzymogenes | reverse complement strand
CACCTTTAATTCTGGTTCTCAGTGTGTTTTTAGCCGTAATACCAGCAGCGATTTGCGAGAGGTCAATAATCGGCAAGTGGACGTACCACGTGGATCAGGGAGAAGGTATCGAAGTGAAGGGGTTCATCGTCTACGAAATGGATAAGTCTTTTTACGAGGAAATGACACTCACCAAAAATGGCGAAGTAATGGATTTATTGAGAATGAAAGGAACATGGTTTGTGGACGGTTTAGACTTAACTACTAAATTCACCTCTCCCGACAGACCAGATGGAGCCGAAATAAAAAACGAATACACGATTATTGAAATAAATGAAGAGCACATGAGATATGTAGACAAAGAACGTCCTCGAGCCGAGTATAAGCAATATCGATCAACAAAATAGAGCCAACCAGACGTAGCAGGCAACGTGCGCAAGCGCACGCCGCCTGTACTCGACGTTAGCCAAAATAATGAATCACACCGAAGACATCTCACCAAAGACCATTGATGGCATCATTGACATCAACCTTTCCGAAGAGTCTGCTATCTACGAAATCTTTGAAGAGCTTAAGCAACGCTTCCCAGACGAATCCCCCAAAGAACTACAAAACCGAACCAAAGAACGAATCAAAGATAGAGTCCTCAGAGGAGAAGTAAGCTTCTACATTCGTAAAGATTCATCGAATACGATCTCTGAGATCTCAAAAGAGGAAGGAATCAAGATTTTGGATACTAGCGAGATATGGTCCTCAGACAGAAAGGAACGGTTTGTGGCTTATGAAAAATGAGGCTAACCAGTCGGTCCATACAACTCGGGCCAAGCGCCCGAGTTGTGGCAGCAGCAAGGACGTATCTTCACAACTTCCTGCACGACGGTTTCAGAGCCCTCGCGTATGACCTTCACGTTCGACAGAAATGAACAAACAGAAACTACTAATTGCCACTATCTTCTGCTTCTTAACGCTTTCGATAGGATTGTCTCTCGCGAGTCGTTCAGAACTCAAAAAGCAACAAAAGGAAATCGATATGATCGCTTCTTACGCGTTTTCCAAGCATGCTAATGAATTAATCGAAGATTACACAAAAAAGATGTATCAAAACATCCGCAACAATCCCCAACTATCCGATTTGTCATTTCAATGGAAAATATTCAAATACGGACTGAGTGACTATTTAAGAGAGTATGAAGTTGACTACAATCTCACGTTCAACCGAGAGATAAGCTCCAAGGAATTGGATCAGATAACCGACATGGACTATAACCCAGAATGGAAAGGCAACAACACGATTGAACAAACCAACACACCGCACACAATAACCAGCAATGGCATAACCATCTCAGAAACCCTAAATTCCAAATTAATCACCTCCGACCCAAGCAGAGTAATTTTAGAATATAGGGCTGGAATATCATATTAATATTAGTCGAACAAGTCGCTTCAGACAACGTCGGCAATCGCTCCCTCTTTCAATACGATCACATGAAAACCAAACACCCCAGTATCTTTAACCCCAGCCAGAGCCTCCGCGTCTGAGCTCGGCGATATGCAGAACTAATGAGTAACCTTGAAATCCACGCTATTTGCTTAGGCATCGGTTTCATTATATCCATCGGCTGGTGGAACGACGAGAAGCCGAATCCGCGGTTTCCGTGGCAGGCCGTTTCGATAGCAACTTTCTGGATACTACTTTCCGCTGTCATCGTAGTTAGCGTAAACGAAAGACCGACTTCTTACCTGGAGGCACTTTTTCATGGGATCGACTACGACTACTTCTTCTCGGACAGAAGTATGATTAAAAGAAGAGGAGCAGGGATTTTGATCACCGTTTCGATAGTCACGTTCACTTTCTTTTTCCGATGGCTCTGGCACTTCAAGAACCACCTGAAAGAACAAAAAAAGAAAAAGCATATCAAGGCGGTCGATACAACGGCGACTAGTCGCCGCGTATCACCTTAGCGTTGGACGAAGAATGAAAATCAGAAACACAATACTTCTTCTGCTGGTGCTCGTCCTCTCTGCGTGTAGTGGAAGCTGGGATACCGAAGCTCGTAAATTCTACACTACACTGCTTCCCAGAGACTCAAAAATCGTCGTCGGTTTTGATACAAACAACCGGTTAATTGGGTTTCAGTTTTCAGGTCCCGACTTCCCTGGAGGCAAGATTTTCAATCTTAAGACTCCATTGAAGGTATCGAGCATCTCTGTTGGCACGATAGGAGATGAATTTGTCGTTGGCTGTGAAGGTCATTGGTCCGAATGTAAAAACCAGAACTTGTTTAGATACAAGATGAGAGGTAGAGACCTAGTTATTCCGACCTCTGCAACTGGATCCGTTTCCATTTCCGTAGACGACCTGATAGAGAATGGAAAAGAAAAGTTCTCTGATTGGATTAAATGACCATGCAGAGTGACAACAAATTTAGTCCAACAAAACGCTGCAGGCAACGAGCGCAAGCGCTCGCCGCCTGAGCTCGACGTTCTGAAAAAATGAAACCTCGATGCCCAACTCTAGTCGCGCTGATCTTTATGGCTTTGGGCGTTATCCGAGCGAATGGAGCCAATCCAATAGAAGATCGATTGAAGATCGATACGATGTGGGAAGAATGGCTTAATCAGCCGAAACTTACCTACACGAACCTAGAAGAGTCAGACTTAAAAGAACTACACGGAACTTGGGAAGGATCCTGTGGAATTGAGGGATCGATAGATCAAGTATCAATCACCTTAAAAAATGATAAGAAATGGATCTCTAACGAATTCAACGAAGAAGATGTAAAGCAAATGTGGATTCTTTACGATGGACTCATTTTCCTCTACGTATCCAGTTCAAATGAGGGGCACCAAATGACCTCATGCATCTACAAAAGCAAAGGAGGCGACCTAAAGCTTATCTATGCTGATTGCGACAACCACACCCTAAACCTTAAGAAAAAATAGGTCAGAACAAATCGTGTCATACAACTCCGGGGGCTGCGCCCCCTCCGCGTATGCACTCGACGTTG
>NZ_JACYFG010000044.1 GCF_014803405.1 Pelagicoccus enzymogenes | reverse complement strand
TTACCACTGAGGCTAGGAGTCAAGCTGCTATATCAGTTTTTCATGGAATCTTGCAGGTACGCGCATATCGGGCTTCCTTTCGCTTTTAGTCGTTCTATATAGAGCCCTTCGTCGTAGGCGGTTCGAGTCTTCCACATCCGGTATATTATCCTCTGCCACTTGTAGGCCAGCTCCCGCATGGCGCAGTTGTAGGTCATTCCCGCGGCCTTCTTCATCCTCCAGAACGCGGACGCCCAGGAGCTCCACTTTATCGACTCGCCGGCGAACTCCACGAAGGTCTGCATCAGGAACCTCGGCCGGGAGTAGCGGCGGTGCACGATGCGCTTCTTGCCGCTGCTCTGGGTAACGGGGGCGACCCCGCTGTAGCGCTGCAGGGCCTCGCGGCTGGAGTAGCGGGAGCGGTCCTCGCCCATGGCCGAGAGCAGCCGCGGCCCTAGAGCCGGACCGGCTCCGGGAAGGCTGTCGAAGATCGGCTTGTCCTCCGACTCGGCGTAGCGCCGGGCCAGCTCCTGGTCGTATCTCGCGATGGCCCTCGAGCAGGCCTCGATGTGGTCCAGGCAGCTGGAGATTCGAAGCTCCATGACGTCCATGATCGCGGGGTCGTCGGTCAGGACGACGGACTCGGCCACCACCCGCAGGCGCTCCTCGATCACGTCCCTGCGCGAGCAGTGGGAGCTGCGGTAGAAGGCCGCCATCTCCTCGGGGTCCGCCTCGCGGGCCGCCTGCAGCGAGGGCCAGCGGCGAAGGAAGCCTATCGCCATGGGGGCGTGCAAGTCCCTGCCCAGCAGCGCCAGGGCCTGCGGGAAGCTGCTTTTTAGCAGCGACTTGAGGCGGTTGCACTGCTCGACCTGCCGGTCGACCTCCCCGCGGCGGGCCTTGGAGAGCGAGTCGATCCTGCGCATGGCCGCGCTGTCCAGCCGGTGGGCCCGGAGCTTGTCGCGGTGCGAGGCCAGCAGCTGGGCGAGGACCTCGCAGTCCAGCAGGTCGCTCTTGGCCCCGGAGCCGTTGAAGGCCTTGCGGAAGCGGGCCGGCACGCTGGGGTTGAGGGCGTAGACCTCCAGCCAGCCGCGCGGGCACAGGAAGGCTACCAGGTCGGGAGCGGGCATCTCGAAGGCCACCGCGACGCGGGCCTCGGGATGCTCGGAGCGAAGCCTCGCCAGCCACGCGCCCAGTTCGTCGGGGCTGTTGGCCAGCTTGTCGAAACGCGGACTGGAGCCCGCCCGCAGGGAGGCGAGGCAAACGTCCAGGGTTGCGTCGGAACGGTCGATCCCGATCGCGAAGTCCAGGGGCTTTTCCTTCATCGTGTCATAGTCGGTTGAGGGTTGCGGAAAGCTCGTCCTTGACCGGCAGCGACAGCAATATAGAGTGGTCCGTGCAGAGGGCTTCCACCGAGGAGTCGTCAAAAAGTCAAGGCGCTACCCGCAGCCCGGAACGGTAAGGTCACAGTCCTCCAGGGGACGCCGCGTATTTGTTCCTGGACTGCGGGCGAGCGCTGAAATTGTAATGAAAAGCCAAACGGAGTCCAACCCCGCCGGAAGTTATTCACAATGCCCCGAAAGCGAGCTCTTCGGCCCGCGCCTTTCGGGCATCATGAATAACTTCTCCTAGCCTATATTCGCGTATGGCCTTCACGTTAGAGAGAGAAATGAAGGCACCAATAGAAGAGATCGAATCGACAGAGAATCCGATGCTTATCGCGAATTCACTCGGCTTCTTTCTCTCTGATGCAATAAGAGAAGAAACGATAAGTCTGTACGAAGCATACTGCATAAATGGATACACTCTCCATTTCCAGAGATTGGGTTACACGCAACCCGCTTGGCACGGGAGAGTCCAGGTTTCTACATGCATAGCCATACTCAACCATCTATTGCTAGCCGTCTATTTCGAAGATAAAAAAAAAGAAGAAAAGACAAGAGAGTGGCTCATTGAGGCTGTAGGTTTGAACGAGGAAAAGAGAGAGCATTACCTGATGGATCGGATCGAGGATTTCTTTGAAAATCACATTCCAGACCAAGCTCTTCAGCACCTCCAAAACTATCGAAAGAACTACGATTCTCTAGGCTTCGATTCTGGACCTTATCACGTCGAAAGCTTCCCAGGCGATTGGTATTCTCCGGAGGATCTATTGCTTTCAGGCCCCTGTTCACACGAAAAGACCCTCGCAAAAACGATTGAAGATTTAATCGTCCAAATAGAAATTAACAAACTCTAACAAGTCGTAGCAGGCAACGAGCGCAAGCGCTCGTCGCCTGTACTCGGCGTTGGGCAAAGAAAAAAGACGGAAACGAATGGACAACCGATACTACGAGCAAGCCTTTCAAGAGTTGAGTGATAAAACTGTGGATACAGCTACATTCGCCAAAGCATACGCAACAACGGAGGGCGACGAGTCGAAGACAAAGGCACTATACATCAAGCTTCGTACGGCTGACCTACAACGTCTAGCGAAAGAGGAAAAAAAGAAAAAAGAAGAAGAAGCCAAACAGCATCTAAGACGGCAAGCCGAACAAGAAAAGAAAGACAAAGAACTATTCATATCCCAACACCCGAACATCAACAGGATAGGAAAATCACTAATTTCCTATTACTACGAACGCAGTAAAAAAGGAGAAAACATCGATGATGAGCTAAGAGAAGAAATAAAGAAGACCTCGAGAGGTTGTGCTGTTGTCTCTTTCAGTTTCATTTTTTTGATCATAGTTGTCTCGGTTGTAGCGATTTTAAACGAATAGCCCAACCAGACGGCCCATACAATGCCGGCAAACGCCCGCCCCTTTTTCAACGATCCCAACGAATTTAACGAAACCCGAAAATGCAGCCTTATCCGAGGCCGTCACGTATGGCCTCCACGTTCTCAAAAAATAGATGAAAGAAGGCGTAACGGGATTTTGGTCACAAAAAGGAGGTTCTGAACCTCCTAGGCTAGACTTTGACCAGATAAAACGAGACTTCCATACGATAGTTCGTGAAGCCAATTTCAGCGTCGAAGAGATTCAGGAAGCTCAATACCCAAGGAACCATCACAGAGTTCTTCTCCAGAACAAGAAAGGCGATCGAGAAACGATACTAATAAATGAGCACTATCCGATAGTAGCCTTCGCCGAAAAACTGTCACAGTCAGACTTGGTTGCGAACGTCCAATTCAAAGATCATGAAGAATTGAAGATGGCGATTGAGTCGAATGGTGGCTACGAAGTGGCGTCCAGCTGCTTTTTGAAAGAGTATCCACATGTGGATACTCTAAAGAACCTTAACCAATCTGAACTTGATCAAGTCAACTACTGGAAGCCTGATAGAATTGGAGATGTACTTTTCAATGATTGGGACTAAAAACCATGAGAACCAGTCAGTGGTCACAACTCCGGACGCTGCGCGTCCTACGTCGTGACACTTTGACGTTAGCTAGAAAATGAAGAGATACATATCAGTAATCCAAGCGCTCCTCATCATCGCCCTTACGAGTTGTGGTGATGTGACGTGCGACGAAGATTCTGAAGCCGTTGCTAGCGCACGAGCACTTACGCCAGAACGCTTGGAACGACTTTACGCACAAATGGCTGAGCTGGTAGAGAAAGTTAAGAAAGAAGAAGTATATATTGAATACAGTGTCTACGATGATGGAATTCCAGAAGAGTTTGAAGACATAGGTGCCATTAGCATTGAGCCAGTTAGAGGCATACCAAGCATTAGACTAGATGGATGCTTTGATCACCACATTGATCTACTGTTCGTAGGTATCGGCATCATTGAACCGAGCTCTTCAGAAAAACAGATTCTATTGATTTGGGGAGAGCACTCAACCGCCGGAGAAGAAGTTCTCTGGAAAGAAAACATAGGAGCTAACCAAGCAGAGCTCACAACTCCGGACGCTGCGCGTCCTACGTCGTGAGTCTTAGGCGATATGAGAAGAACGATAATAGCGGTAATCACTCTCCTTGGTTGCTACACGCTCTCTGGCAATCCGCTGCAATGGCCTCGACCACATGACCCGGCGATTGCAGGTTTCACGAAAGGATCTAGAATCGGAAACCACTGGACCATTGATCAGCTTACGAACGAACTAAAGAGAGCGAGCAAGCAAGAACACACCGTTTGGTACTATCTAGGGTCCACAAAAGAAGAGCACATTTTCATGAGCATTGATTATGCTAGTCCGCTTTCGATGTACGACGAAGACACTGGTGAGCACTACTCAAACATGGGACCGTTTATTATGCTGGTTTCGGTTTCAGAATCAGAAATTGAATTAAAGAAAAGAATGAAGCTAACCGAGAAGTCAGAAAAGTGGATCGAACTAGATTCGCTAAAAAACATAACTCATATCAAGTCGGTGCTCACAACGGCGACAAGCGCCGCGTGAGACCTCGACGTTCTGAAAAAATGAAACCTCGATGCCCAACTCTAGTCGCGCTGATCTTTATGGCTTTGGGCGTTATCCGAGCGAATGGAGCCAATCCAATAGAAGATCGATTGAAGATCGATACGATGTGGGAAGAATGGCTTAATCAGCCGAAACTTACCTACACGAACCTAGAAGAGTCAGACTTAAAAGAACTACACGGAACTTGGGAAGGATCCTGTGGAATTGAGGGATCGATAGATCAAGTATCAATCACCTTAAAAAATGATAAGAAATGGATCTCTAACGAATTCAACGAAGAAGATGTAAAGCAAATGTGGATTCTTTACGATGGACTCATTTTCCTCTACGTATCCAGTTCAAATGAGGGGCACCAAATGACCTCATGCATCTACAAAAGCAAAGGAGGCGACCTAAAGCTTATCTATGCTGATTGCGACAACCACACCCTAAACCTTAAGAAAAAATAGGTCAGAACAAATCGTGTCATACAACTCCGGGGGCTGCGCCCCCTCCGCGTATGCACTCGACGTTG
>NZ_JACYFG010000043.1 GCF_014803405.1 Pelagicoccus enzymogenes | reverse complement strand
CTCGACGTTCTGAAAAAATGAAACCTCGATGCCCAACTCTAGTCGCGCTGATCTTTATGGCTTTGGGCGTTATCCGAGCGAATGGAGCCAATCCAATAGAAGATCGATTGAAGATCGATACGATGTGGGAAGAATGGCTTAATCAGCCGAAACTTACCTACACGAACCTAGAAGAGTCAGACTTAAAAGAACTACACGGAACTTGGGAAGGATCCTGTGGAATTGAGGGATCGATAGATCAAGTATCAATCACCTTAAAAAATGATAAGAAATGGATCTCTAACGAATTCAACGAAGAAGATGTAAAGCAAATGTGGATTCTTTACGATGGACTCATTTTCCTCTACGTATCCAGTTCAAATGAGGGGCACCAAATGACCTCATGCATCTACAAAAGCAAAGGAGGCGACCTAAAGCTTATCTATGCTGATTGCGACAACCACACCCTAAACCTTAAGAAAAAATAGGTCAGAACAAATCGTGTCATACAACTCCGGGGGCTGCGCCCCCTCCGCGTATGCACTCGACGTTGATATGGTCGCGTCCAGTCAATATAAAAACAGCTATCCTATACTATTTTTATAATAGCGTTTGAAGGATTGCTGGACTGCCTCGGAGGCGAAGGGAAGCGGCCGGACGCCTGGTGACCTGTAACGGTCGTTTGAATACGGCGATTGAGAAGGTTGATATTCGTAGGTCGGAACTACATTCATTTTTTACGCCATGGGCAGGGACGCAGATTCGGTAGCGGAAGTCGGTCCATCGGGGATGGAGCCGTTCTGAGAACGCCTCGCGTGTTGCCCGCGCCGGGGTCGGCCGCTCGCCTAGGCCTCCGAGGGGAAGCGGGGCCAGCCTAGCCCGATCCCCTTGCTTTGCCTTGAGCCGAGCCTTGGTCTTCCGGATACTCGACCAGCTGGCCGATCGCCCAGACGAAGCCGACAAGCTCGCGGGCGATCGCGATTTGTATCTTCTGGCCCATTACGCCACGGCGGGCGAGAGTCCTAGCCCGCTTGTAGAGACGGTTCTGGGCGTTCCAGGATATCTCCACGATGCGCTCGTCCACGCCGCGCTGCCTGTCCGAGAGCTCCTTGCTCACCTTCGGGACCTTGCAGTAGTGCTGCGAGGACTCGACGATGAAGGTAAGCGGTACAAATTCCGCCCCCTAGACGCTTGATTGTCGATCCGCTATTTTTCCTTCATGTCTACCGAACGAGGGAAACGATACACTGCAGA
>NZ_JACYFG010000042.1 GCF_014803405.1 Pelagicoccus enzymogenes | reverse complement strand
TGTTTAGCGCAAGGACATAGTTAACACATGTTAAGGTACATGGTTAACGCTTTTCAGGTGGGCTTCTTGCTCCCCCTGGACGCCTAGGCGTCCAGGGGGAGCAAGAAGCGCGTTGTAGTTGTTTCTAGGCTTGGTCGCGCGGCTCAGGTCGATCATCCCCAAGCTTTTCCAGCAGTAGAAAACTTCCCAGCGAAGATCGTCGAACTGGTTTATCGCCACGCTTTCCCCGATGAAGGCCCTTCCGATGAAGAAGCTGCGTCCCTTGAACATCAGGTCGCCTTTGCTCTTCACCTTGCGCACCTGCTCGGCCTCGCCGTAGAAGCTCAGGCAGTGGGGTATGGTCGCGGGCAAGGCTCGCTCCGAGGCGCGGTAGCGGTCGGCGGGGCAGTCGAGATCGAGCGAGCGGTGCGGGCGGACGTGGTTGTAGGTCTCGCGAAACCGGGCGAACTCCCGGTCGCAATGCTCGAGGTCGCGCCACAGCGTGGTCCTGCCCAGCAGCTCGTGCTTGAGGGTCTGGTGGAAGCGTTCCTCCTTGCCTTGCGTCTGGGGGTGCAGGGGGCGGCCGTGGATCGTCTCCACCCCCAGGCGCAGCAGCCAGGCCTCCAGCTCGCTGGCCGCCCCGAACCCCCGCCCCCAGGGCGAACCGTTGTCGCAGAGGATGGCCCAAGGCAGCCCGTACTTGCCGAAGCATGACAGCAGGCATTCCTGCACCGTGGAGGTCCTCTCGTCCTCGCAGGCCTTGAGGATGAGGTTGAAGCGGGAGTGGTCGTCGCAGGCGGTGAGCGGGTGGCAGCGCTTCGACCCGGCCATCTCGAAGTGCCCCTTGAAGTCCATCTGCCAAAGCTCGTTGGGCTGCGAACGCTCGAAGCTCCTGGGCGCCACGCACGGGCGAGAGCCTTGGCCGAGCAAGCCGGCGCGGCGGATGATGTTGTGCACGGTGGTCGCCGAGGGAAGCTCCTTTTCCCCGGCGTTTTGCAGCAGGCGGCGCAGCTTGCGCGCTCCCCAGCAGTCGTGCTTGCGGCGAAGCTCCAAGACCTTCCTCTCCACCTCGGGGCAGCTCTTGTTGGGCTGCCCCGCCGGCCGACGCGAGCGGTCCTCCAGACCAGGCAAGCCTTCCTTGCGGTAGCGCTCCAGCCACTTGTAGGCAGTCGGCGGGCTTATGCCGAAACGGCGGATCAGCTCGCGTTTGTTCGCTCCAGGCTTCGATGCCAGGAAGACGAAATCTCTTCTTTGGGTTATCTTATCGGTCTCCATCCACGGCATACAGAAGTGTTAACCATGTCTGTTAACACCTGTTAACCATGTATCTTGACCAGACAGCAAGCGGCAGCCCTACACGCAAAAAAGGACGCCCCCCATCGGGAGGCGTCCTCAAAATCGAAATCAGCCGAAGCGTTCTCGCGCTTAGCTGAGCGTTACGCCCTTGGCCTTGGCGGAGCGAAGCAAGGCGTCAGCCATGTCGGATGGCGTAGCCGCAACTTCGATACCGCATTCCTTGAAGACCTTGATCTTGGCTTCCGCAGTGTCTTCCGCGCCGCCGACGATCGCTCCCGCATGGCCCATGCGACGGCCTGGAGGAGCGGTAGCGCCCGCGATGAATCCAGCAACTGGCTTGTCGCAGTTGTCCTTGATCCAGCGAGCCGCTTCGACTTCCGCGTTTCCGCCGATTTCGCCGATGAGGATGATGCCGTGGGTGTCAGGGTCTTCGTTGAAGAGCTTGATCACGTCGAGGTGAGACGTGCCGTTAACCGGATCTCCGCCGATTCCCACGCAAGTGGATTGGCCGATGTCCTTGACCGTGAGCTGGTAAACCGCCTCGTAAGTCAAAGTACCGGAACGCGAAACCACGCCCACGTGGCCCTTCTTGTGAATGTAGCCGGGAGCGATACCGATACGGCAACCGCCCTTAGAGTCTTCACCTTCACCCGGGCTAACCAGACCGGGGCAATTCGGTCCCACGAGTCGCGTCGCGCTGCCTGCCATGGCACGCTTGACCCGTACCATGTCACGCACGGGAATACCTTCGGTGATCGCCACCGCCAGGTCTACCTTGGCGTCAACGCACTCGAGGATGGCGTCTGCCGCAAAAGGAGGCGGTACGAAGATTACGGATACAGTCGCGCCAGTCGCTTCGACAGCGTCCTTGACCGAATTATAGATGGGCACGCTCTTGCCGTCGTGCTCGAAAACCTGACCGCCCTTGCCGGGCGTGACGCCGGCTACGACTTGCGTGCCGTAGTCCAAGGAGAGACGGGCGTGGCGCGCACCGAACTCGCCGGTGATGCCTTGGATGATGATCTTTGTCTCGGGTGTAATGAGAATAGACATGTCTTAAATGGTGTTGAGGTCGGCAGTGGTTAGGCGACGAGGTTTGCGATCTTTTCAGCGGCGTCCGCCATGCTGCTTCCGGTGACGATTGTGAGGCCGGAGTTGTCGAGCGTCTTGCGGCCCGCGACTACGTTGTTTCCTTCCAAGCGAACCACCAGCGGCAGCTCGAGGCCGACTTCCTTCACCGCGTCCACGATTCCGTTAGCGATGACGTCACAGTCCATGATGCCGCCGAAGATGTTGACGAAAATCCCCTTCACGTTCGGGTCGCCGAGGATGATCTTGAACGCTGCGATCACTTGCTCCTTGGAGGCGCCGCCGCCCACGTCGAGGAAGTTGGCCGGGCTGCCGCCGAAGTGCTGGATGATGTCCATGGTCGACATCGCGAGGCCGGCGCCATTGACCAAGCAGGCGATGGAACCGTCGAGCGCGATATAAGAGAGGTCGAACTTGGAAGCTTCGATTTCCTTGGGGTCCTCCTCGTTCAAGTCGCGCAGGGCTTGGATCTCGGGGTGGCGGTAAAGGGCGTTGGAGTCGAAGCTGACCTTCGCGTCGAGGGCGAGCACGTCTTCGGTCTCGGTCGTGATCAGCGGGTTGATCTCGATCATATCCGCGTCCTTTTCCCAGAACATGGTGTAAAGGTTGCGGATGAGCTTGGCCGCGTTCTTGGACTCGAGCTTGCTGAGGCCGAGCTTGGTCACGAGTTCGCGGAGCTGGAAGTCCGCGAGGCCGTATGCCGGATCGATGAAAACCTTGAAGATGCGGTCTGGCGTTTCTTCGGCAACCGTTTCGATGTCCATGCCGCCTTCAGTCGAAGCCACGATCACCGGACGGGAAGTGGCGCGGTCGAGCAAGACCGCGAGGTAGTACTCTTTCTTGATGTCGGCGCCTTCGGTAAAGTAGATGGTTTGCACCTTGCGGCCCGCTTCGCCCGTCTGGATGGTAACCAGCGTATTGCCGAGCATCTTGTTGGCGTACTCAATGGCTTCTTCCTTGGTCTTGGCGAGCTTGACGCCCCCCTTGAAACCGTCGGTGAAGGTTCCCTTGCCGCGGCCACCCGCATGTATTTGCGATTTCACGACAACCAGGCCTTCCCCCAGACTGTCGATGCAAGCCTCGAACTCGTCGCTCGAACTTGTCGCGGCACCCTTTGGACAAGGGATGCCATATTCTTCAAATAGTTTCTTCGCCTGGTATTCGTGAATATTCATAGCCTTTGCTGGAAAATTAGCGAGCAGAGCAAAAACGCTTCTCAGTTGTTAATCAACACCCCAACTGCCCAAAACAAAGAAATGAATGCTCAAACCGTCAGGCGGATTAGCCAATTTCAGGAATCGGCCTAAGCATATTCATGAAGGATACGGGCGAGGCCCGCCGTCTACTCTTCACAAGAGCAGCGACGTGATGGCCTGCGAAACTAGAGCTTCAGATCGCCCAGCAAGCGCTGGGTCAGGAAACTTGCCTGCATTGCTGACAATTCCTTGATGCCCTTCTTCGCCAAGCCAATCAGCTTGGCCAGCTCATCCTCCGAGAACGTCGCCTCTTCGCCCGTGCCTTGCAGTTCCACGAACTCGCCCTTGCCCGTCATCACAACGTTGAAGTCAACGCTGGCGTCCCGGTCCTCGAGATAGGGCAAGTCTAGCACCGGCTGCCCTTCGTAGATGCCGACGCTGACAGCTGCGATGGAATCGCTGAACGGGTTTTCCTTGAGCGTACCTTCGTCCAGGAGTTTCTGCACGGCCAGTCGAGCCGCCAGGTACGCGCCCGTGATCGAAGCCGTGCGCGTGCCGCCATCGGCCTGCAACACGTCGCAATCCACCCACAAGGTATGGCCGGGAAGCTTTTGCAAATCGATGACCGCCCGCAACGAGCGGCCAATCAAACGCTGGATCTCTACGCCGCGCCCATCTTGCTTGCCCCGGCTCGAGTCGCGCTGCTTGCGATCGAGCGTGCTGTAGGGCAGCATCGAATATTCGGCCGTCAGCCAGCCGCCCGAAACATTCTGGGCCCGCATCCAGCCCGGAACCCGCTTTTCCAGCATCGCGCCGCAGATGACCTTGGTGTCGCCAAAACTCACGAGGACCGAGCCCGTGGCGTTGGCCGCAAAGTCGGCTTGGAAAGAAATCTCGCGCAGGGCGTCGCTGTCGCGCCCGTCTGGTCTGGAAAAGCTGCTCATAGTCCGCGCAGCACAAACTGACGCTCGGCCGCACACAACCCAAATAATCCGCAAAAGCGCCCGGTTCGAAATCGAGTTCCGCCGAGCTACGTTCGAAAGAAGGATTGAACTTTTACAACTCAACTCGATCATCGAAAGCAACATGACTTCATCCCAATCTTGTAAGTCCCCCGCCCCCATTCTCCGCCTGCTGGCGGCCGCCCTCACAGGGCTCGCCCTGCCCGCCGCAATCTTCGCGGCATCCCTGGATTGGAAAAAGGAGACGCAGCATTTCGAGACGGAGTTTGGCGACAAAAAGGTGGAGGCCACCTACCCCTTCACCAACGTTGGCGAATCCACCGTGACCATCATCGAAACGTCCGCCTCCTGCGGCTGCACCGTCCCCTCCCTGAGCAAGAAGGTCTACGAACCGGGCGAAAGCGGGGAGCTAAACGCCGTTTTCGATATCGGCTCCCGCCAGGGCAAGCAGCACAAGGTCATCACGGTAGTCACCGAGGATGCCACCGGCGCCCAAGACACCTACGAACTCAAGCTCGAGGTCGATATCCCCATACCGGTCACTTTCAACCCACGCGTGCGCTTTTGGAAAATCAACTCCGAGCCCACCACCCAAGACATCGAGGTCACTTTCCACGAGAAGCATCCAATGATCCTCAAGGAACTCGAACGCAAGGATCCGGACCTGCCCGCCAAATTCGAATACGAGATTGAAACGGTGACCGAAGGCCTGAAATACATCGTCAAGCTGACTCCCAAAACGCCCGACGAACAATCGCGCGACACCCTTCTGCTTGTGAGCGAACAAGATAAAGAGGGCATCCTGGACCGGTATCCAATTTACGCCTACGTCAGGTAAGCGCTTCGGAGGGAGCGCACTTCAAGCTCCAACAAGAAAAAAGGCCACCCATCGCAGGTGGCCTTCCTTGTATCAAAACTAAACTTACAGCCTAGAGCATGCGACCGGGCTTCACCTTGGTCGCCTCAGGGAACTTCTTCACCCATTTGGCCACCTCGCGCTTGAACTGGTCGACCTGCTGAGGGGCCGCCCCGATGAAACGCTTCGAGTTGCCGATGATCGCCTGCAGCTCCTTCAATCCGAGAGGGATGCGCTCGTCCTTGGCAAGCAGCCCGATCAAGTCCGCCTCCTGGCCGCGGCCTTGGCGAATGAACTTGCTGGCTTCCAGAGCCGCTTCCTTGATCGCTTCGTGGGCGACCTCGCGTCCCGCGCCCGCCTTAACGCTTTCCATCAAGATCGAAGTGGTGGCCAAGAATGGCAGCTGCACCGCATTCTCCGCAGCGATCGCTTCTTCGAAAACGCCCATGTTGCCGAGCACCGTGATGTAAGCTTCCAGCAAGCCGTCGATCGCGTAAAAGGAGTCCGGCAACATCACGCGACGCACCACCGAACAGGAGACGTCGCCTTCGTTCCACTGGTCTCCCACGAGCCCAGAGGCCATGGCGGCATACCCCTTGAGCAGTGTGCAGAAACCATGCACACGCTCGCTGCTGCGGCAGTTTACCTTGTGCGGCATGGCCGAGGAACCGACCTGCCCCTTAAGGAAACCTTCCGTCATCAAGCCCTGCCCAGCCATCAAACGAATCGTGTTCGTCATGTTGGCGGCCGCAGAGGAGATTTGCTCGAGCGCCGTTACCGTATCCAAGTCCAAACTACGCGGATAGACCTGGCCTACGTTCTTGAGCGAACGCTTGAAGCCGAGGTGCTCGACGATCTTTTCTTCCAGCTGCAACACCTTCTTGGCGTCGCCCTCGAAAAGCGTTTGTTGGTCGAGCTGCGTACCCACCGCGCCTTTCAAGCCGCGGGCCGGGTAACGCTCCACCAAGTCGTGCAAGCGGTCAATGGCGATCAGGAGCTCCTGCCCGCCCATAGCTAGACGCTTGCCCATGGTCGTCGCTTGAGCCGGCACGTTGTGAGTGCGGCCCGTGATCATCAGGGTGCGGTACTCGACCGCTCGCTCGGAAATCTTGTTGAGGGCTGCGACCACCTTCGTACGCACCAGCTCCAAAGCCCGCAAGACCTGCAGCTGCTCCACGTTCTCCGTCAAGTCGCGGCTCGTCATGCCCACGTGGATGTACTCGTAGCCGGCCAAGGCCGAGAACTCGTCGATGCGGGCTTTCACGTCGTGCAGGCAGATCCGCTCGCGAGCGTCGATGGAGGCGAGGTCGATGTTCCCCTTCACCTTCTCGTAGGCCTTGATTGCCTTGACCGGGATGTTCAAGCCCAACTCGCGCTGCCCCTTCATCACCGCGATCCAATAGTCGCGCTCGATCAGGATGCGCCCCTCGGGCGACCAAATTGCCTTCATCGCAGGAGAAGCGTAACGCTCCGCCAACACGTTCGTAATGGGTGACTGTGAGTTTGGCATGATAGAAAAAGAGCCCGAACCCTAGAGCCATGGCGATCCAAGGAAAGCTTTTTTACCCCAGCGCCACCCCTCCGCCAAAAAACCTTGGCTCCACCCGAGACCTTCCTCATCACCCATAGGCGACTTGAAACGCACTCCCGATTTGCCGTCTATGACTCAAAACCCAGCACCGAGAACCGCCCAACGCACCATCGCCATCGAGCTCAGCACCATGCGCTCAGGCTCCACCCTGCTGAAGGCTCTCATGTCCGCGGCCCCCGACATCTCCAGCCTGCCAGAAGTCAATTTCACCAAGTACCAGTCCGCCAACGCGCTCGAGAAAATCCATGCTCTCTGCGACGAGCGCATCATCGTTCTCAAGCGACCCGCCTGGTTCCACGACGCCAGTCGCTACCCCAAGCTTCCCAACGTCCCCGAAACGCGCCACCTCATCCTCACTCGCGACGTGCACACCAACGTGGCCTCCCTGCGCAAGATGGTCTTCCGCAAAATCGAGCCCTACCTCCCCCAAGGCCCCATCGACCGGTGGCTCGCCAACTATTGGTCCAAGTCCTACGACAGTCTGCTCTCCCGCTTCCCCGACGACGGCGCAAAGAACTTCTGGGTTCGCTACGAGGACCTCGTCGACGAACCCATCCACTGGACCGAAAAAATATTCGCCTTCCTCGGCTCCGAACACACCGAAGGCGTCGATTCCTACCCTCCGCCTCAGGACTACGAATGGAAATGGGGCTCCGACGACGGCGGCGAAAAGATCCAGTCCCTCAAAGTCCAAGCCAATCCCATCCCCCAATCCTCGCTCGATATCCTCGAGCGCGTGAAAAACATTCCACGCGTAGCCGCCACTCGCCGGAAACTCGGCTACAAATAGGCAATAGTAGGAGCACGCTTGTCACGCCACGCCCCAACCCCCTCAGTAAGGTTTCATGCGCCCCCTCCTACTACTCCTTACCCTTTTCACCCTTTACCCTTCTCGATCCAACCTTTCCGCAGCCTCAAGCAGCGAGCGCCCGCACGTCATCGTAATCCTCGCCGACGACCAAGGCTGGGGCGACCTCTCCCTCCACGGTAACCAAAACCTCAATACCCCGGCTCTCGACCGACTCGCGAGCCAGGGAGCCCAATTCACCAACTTCTACGTCCAGCCCGTTTGCTCGCCCACTCGCGCCGAATTCTTAACCGGCCGCTACTATCCGCGCAGCGGCGTGTACTCCACCGGAGCCGGAGGCGAACGCATCAACGCCGACGAACAACTCATCTCCGAAGTCTTCCGAGACGCCGGCTACGCCACCGGCGCCTTCGGCAAATGGCACAGCGGCACCCAAGCCCCCTACCACCCCAACACCCGCGGCTTCGACGAATACTACGGGTTCACCTCCGGGCACTGGGGCAGCTACTTCGACGCCCTGCTCGACCATAACGGCGAAATGGTCCAAAGCTCCGGCTACCTGCCCGACCGCCTTACCACCGCCGCCATCGAGTTCATAGAGAAGCAACACAAGCAAGGTCGCCCCAGCTTCACCTACCTTGCCCTGCCCACTCCTCACTCCCCCATGCAAACGACCGACGAGGACTGGGCCCGCTTCGAAGGAAAAAAGCTCGCCTCCAGAGCCACCGATCCCGCAACAGAAGACCTGCAGCATACCCGAGCCGCCCTCGCCATGGTCGAAAACATCGACCAGAACGTAGCTCGACTACTCGCTCGCCTCGACGAGCTAGACATCGAGGAAGACACCATCGTCGTCTACTTCACCGACAACGGACCCAACGGCTGGCGCTACAACGGCGGCATGCAAGGCAAGAAAGGCGGCACCGACGAAGGCGGCGTTCGCTCCCCGCTCTTCATTCGCTACCCGAGCGAAATCGAGGCCGACACCACCATCGAAACGATCGCGGGCTCCATCGACTTGCTTCCCACCCTCGCAGAACTCGCCCACATCGAATACCAGCCCCAAAAACGCCTCGACGGCATCAGCCTCGCCCCTGAACTCTTGAACGACCACGACTGGCAAGCGCCCCCGCGACTCCTCTACTCCTATTGGCACGAAGGCGTCAGCGCCCGCAGCCAAGACTACCGCCTCGACTACGCCGGACGCCTTTACCACATACCCAGCGACCGCGAACAACGGCGCGACCTTTCCCAAGCGAAGCCCGACCTTGCCGCCGCCCTCACAGCCGCCGTCTCCACGTGGAAAGAAGCCCTGCTAACCCCAGAAAACCTCAACAAAAGCCGCCCCCTCACCGTCGGCTATCCCGGCCTAGCAAGCACCCAGCTTCCTGCCCGCGACGCCCAATGGAGCGGCAACATCAAACGATCCGCTCGCTGGCCCAACTGCTCCTACCTCACCGGCTGGACCAGCGACGCCGACCGCATCACTTTCGACGTAGAAGTCGGCCAAGCCGGCACCTACACGGCAACAATCCTCTACGCAGCGCCCGAGTCCGCAGTCGGCACGGAAATCATCCTATCCGCCGGCGAGCGCCAAACCTCCGCCCGTATCCAAAAAGCCCACACGCCCCCTGCCTACGGCAGGGAGCGCGACCGCGTCGACCGCTCCCAAAACGGAGAATCCTACGTCAAAGACTTCGCCCCCCTCGACTTAGGTCAGACGTACCTTTCAACCGGGCAAACGGAGATAAAAATCAAAACCCTAGGAATCCCCAACACTGCCTCGCTCGAGTTCAGAATGCTGACTCTAGACTTAACACAGCACTAAGCGCTCTCGGATAGGAATGACACGACTTAAACCCCTTGTAACACCATTCAGAATTTGGGCGATTTCAACAATTCTCTGCCTAACTTTTATCGCTACAAACCTCGTGGAGTGGAGGTGGGTACAAGGGCGGCAAACGAACAATCAAGTAGTCAATCGGATAGGGTTTATAGGCTATATCGCCAATGAAATCCAGCTCTCACTAAAGTCATTCCGCGATAAAAAGGAGCTTCTAAACACCGACCCTCAACCGTTTCTTTCGTTTTTGAACTCTGTTCGAAGCGAGAACGAGTACACGTCAGAGAGTCCGACAATCCCAGTAAAGAAAAACATCATATTCATCCAATTGGAATCGGTCGACTACATCAGCGTAAATGCGAAACACAACGGAGAAAAAGTCATGCCATTCCTATCTCAACTAGGGAATAGCCATACGAATTTCTCCAATGTAATAGACATAACTAACGCAGGACGATCAACTGACGGAGAGTTTCTAGCAATTGCTTCCCTCCCGCCAGTTCCCAACACTCCCATTTACCAAAACTTCGACTTATCAATACTACCGAGCCTTCCAAGAGTGCTTAATAAGGCAGGCTACTACACATTTTCGATCCACGGTAACAAAGGAACATATTGGAACCGAGAAACAGCGCACGATCAACTAGGATACCAAGAGAGCTTCTTTCGCGATGACCTAGATGACAGTGAAATCGTTGGCTGGGGAATTTCCGACAAGTCCATTCTTTCGCAAGCTGCTGAGAAAATAGGAACAGCGAATCAACCAACATTCGCGCATATTATATTGCTCAGCAACCACCATCCCTACCAATATGTTCCTCGTAGCAGAGGTATGCCTTCTAAAGGCATATTGATGGATCATATCTCTTCCTTGAGATACGTAGACAACTCGATCGCGTTCTTCTTCTCAAAACTCGAATCGCTGAATCTAATCGAGAATTCTATAATCGCGATCTACAGCGACCACGAAAGCTCTTTAGCGAAGCGACTGGCATCAAAACTGGAATTGGCAGATATCCCCTGCTTCCCCAAGAGCATCCCGCTCATAATTTGCGGTCTGCAAAACGAACCGCAAACGATTGAAAAGGCATCCGCGTTATCGGACCTCCCCGTCATAGTACTCGAATCAATAGGAATCGAGACTCCACATACATTCTCAGGAAATTCCTTAAACTCCACTCGCCCCATCCTAAATCCCTATGGCCAGTTGATGAGCGTAATTAGGAATGAGCCAAGCGTCATACCTTCATCTATCGCGGCTCAAGATTTAACAAGGCTTGCACTCATTAACCCCGATGGCTTGAAGCAACAGAAATGAAACCGCTCGCCATAATTCAGGTTGCAAGCTTTTTGCTTATTTTCGGAAGCGCAATCACAGCAGCCTCCCAAGAGCACAAGTTGGGTCCTACGAACAATCTCCAACTCGTCAAACTAGAGGAAACTACTCCCGATAGAATACTATCAGACTTGGAGTACTCCTCAAATGCCATATCCATTTCTGGAAACGTCAGCTTCGAACCACTTCGCAACGAGTTGGTCTTCAATGGGGAATACATCACCCAACAAAAACTTGATTCAGGCATTCGCCTCTCATTTCAAATTTACAGCAGCGACGGAACACTTCTCCTGAAGGACGGGCGCAGGTCTCTCTTCGAACAGATCGATGGGAGCAAGAAGTCATGGTTCAACCACCGATACAACCTAAGTCAGCTCAACCTTCCCGAATCCGATAATGAACTAATAATAAAATTCAACTATGTACTAGAGAATCACTACTGGGCAGATCTTAAGTTTCCCAACATCGAGCTCCCCGCTTTCCATATCAAAAACATACAGCGAGGAGAGAAATATAAAAAAATACTATCATTATTCCCATTGTTCATAGCTGAAAACAAACCATCTCCTTCGCTCCACTGGTTCGTCGCAGAAAAGCAAGAAACGCATCCATTTCGCTATAAGGCGACAGTCGGCCTATTCAATCGATCGTCTCAAGCCAGTTCAAGCAATCGTTGGTACGAAATTGAATCCGACCGCAACAAGGCTCACATTCTCTCACTCTATTCCTACAAGTCACCAGAACCGGGAATACTGAAACCAACCCTCCGCTTTGTGCTGGGAGGAGTGCAATGGTACCCAGAACCAGACTCTAAAAACACCCTATCGATTGCCCTTCCTCTTTGGGCATACGCGCTGCTCTCCTTTTTCGCCAGCTGCGCCTTGTACTTCGCTGTTCAATCGTTCAGCGGCAATTTTAACAAGCGTGCAGTATCCGTCGTCTTCACTGTAGCTTTGATTCTCTACACCATTCCAAGCGTCTTTATTTTCGTTTTCTTCCCAGCAATCGCACTATTCTTCCATCGGAACAAACTCAAGAGAAGCCCCTACGGCCTCTACTGGCTACTCCTCGGATACTGTACAGTTCTTGAATTTTTTTGGGGCTGGATCGCAGAGGGTTCTTACAAAAACATAACCGCCTTCTTTTTCTCGACTAGCCTAGTTGCAACTATGCTTTTGCCACTAACCTGCATATCATCAAAGTGGATTAAACGCGCTATTGGCCTGACTTTCATCGCAACGGCAACTGCGTACTACTTTACGATGGGGATCTATTTCAGTTTTTTCGACGATTACCCTACACTGAACATCCTTTCTTACGCTCAACAAGGTGCCACTCTCATAGATTCGATTTTAGACCTCTTCTCTTCTGAAAACTTGGCGCTTATTCCCATAGCCATTGTTGCTATCATTGCAGCGAGTTCGCTCGAAACCACAAAAGGTAAAAAAGCAGAACTACTGGATACGAAGGCTCGAAATCCATAATTTCAGATTTCGATTGTCTCCCGACAAACCGAGGGAAGCCGGCGAGACGGCATCGAATGTCCTGAACTCAATATTCTGATAGCATTCTCCAGTCTTTAAATACGGGGCAGGCAATACGATAGTATCAGTTTGGTCGAAATCAAATTCCCCTAACTTAACTCCGTTCAGATAAACTGGGGTAGCCTGACTTCCATTGAAGTAGCTCGCTTCAACGTGAAGTTCGACATCTTCGACGCTGCATAAACGAACGTACAAAGAAGCGGAATCGGCGCTCAACCAACGCCCCGTGTTCTCAGCCGCCCCAAAGCCATACTCGAGAAGCGCCAGGCTCGCGTCAAAACTCCGCCCGAATTCCAGACGCTGGTTCCGCAGCTCTTCGAGCTTGCTTAAAGATTCGAACATGTACGTCTTTTCCCGCTCTGAATACAAAGACCAAGTCCTTCTCTCGAGATTGAAGACGCCAATCTCACCTTCGATTGACTTGAGATGGATCCAGTCTTTTAGGGGAGGCAAGAATTCCCCCTCGAGCGCTCGCAGCTCTAAGTACCAGCCTTTGGGAAATTGTCCTGAATATCCATTTATTGTAGGAATTCCCCAATAATCGGCGAGACGCATCGACTCAACATGCGTCAACAGGCTCACTCCCTTCAAAGCGTCCCAGCTTAACCCTACTCGCTCGTCACGAATACCGAAAAATGCTCTAACTGAATCAGGAGGGGGATTATCCATTGCGATCTCGAGCAAAGCAGATTCTTCCGCATTAGAAACCGGGTCGCGTTTCGATCGCTGGACATTTTCAACAACTAGAAGAAGGGCCAATGCACCTAACAAAACACGAGCCAATGGAGAATGCTGACCTCTCACAAATCGTTCAGCGACTAAGCAGACCGGAACCAATGCTATGGCGTATAGAACCATATTTATTCGAAAAACTGCCCGAATCGAATCCGCCGCTGGAAGATATTCAAATACGAGTACCCACAATGAACACTCCCCCACTCTCAGGAGAAATATCCAGCCCAACACAACGGCAAGCGACAACACAGCCGGAAGGTGCAGGTGAAGCGAAGAACGCCGGCAAATAGAAAAAACGGCAACGGTAAGAAAGGTCGCGAGAAAAAACCAAGGAAACCCAAACGCTACCTCGTGCCCTAAAACCCCTTCGGAGACCTTGGGCTGAAAGCCAAGCCACTCGCTCCAAAAGATACTAGTACGACTCTGAATGCCTAGGTGGCGAAGCTCAGGCAAGGAGGCTAGGGCATCAGAGACATGCCTCCCACCCATCTCGCTGCGAACTGGCAAGTAGATCGACAAAAACAGAATAGAAGCTAAAACAAAAGCGACAAAGGGGAACAACCAGACGCTCGGCTTGAACCACCTCGAAAGACCAGCAACCAAACCACCGACAGGGGGCAGGGAGTGTCGGAACAAAACTAACGCAGCGAACATCGACAACAGCACGGCAAAAGAAAAATTCCAAGCCGTGTAAAAGTAACTAACGGCTATGAGTCCAAAAAGAGCGATTCCACCAGCCAACCAACCTCCGGCCTTCCAACAACTCGATTCGATAGCTCGAATTGCATTCCAAAAGAGCACGATCACCATAGGCACTAGCCAAACAGCCAGCAATTGAATATGTGTATTGCTCAATGCCAGCTGAATCGGAGCACCAACAACGAACAGGAGAGCCCCCCAACAAGAGACTACGAGGCCAACGTTCAATCGACGTAACAATACAAAAAAGCCCCAATACCCCAACAACGACAAAACACCTATGACTCCCGTTATCGAATTGAGTGGAGATGCACCGATAGCTCGAAAAAGCGAATAAGGCAATAGGCTCAACAAGTAAGTATCGGTGTATCCAAGAGTACCAGACGTGGGATAGAACCATGGTGGGCTGAACCAATCTTGGTGGGAAAAGAGCGAATTGTAGCCGTGCTCAAAGGTCGCGATCATCAACCGACCATCAATTTGTCCCACGAGCCCCAACTCGCCCCCGCTTAGGATAGGAGCGCGCATGGTGTAAAGTAGGGATGCAACCCCCAAGCCCCAAACGAGAATGATCCGAGTAAACACACTATTCACAATGACAACCCTAGCTATCTCTCGCTCTCACTGACGACTAAAATACTCCCTAGGATTCTATTCAGAACCAAAATCACCCAAAGTAATAGGCGTCGCGGTAGGCTTTGGGCGTCATGCCCATGGCGCGGCGAAAGGAGCTGCAAAAGGCGGAGCTGTGCGTGAAGCCAGTGGCGACCGCTATCTCCTTGATAGATAAACCCGTTCCCACGAGCTGCTCCCTCGCTGAGCGCAGCCGACACTCCAAGATCGCCTGACGCGGGGATGTTCCGAAGTGAGCCCGAAAGCGATCGTGCAGGTGAGGAACGCTCCAGCCAACCGCCTTCGCCAAGGCTTCCACTTTCAAGCTCTCAGCATAGCGTGACTCAATCATGGCCCGCACCGAACGCAACTGCTCCGGCACGCTGACCGTATCCCTTCGATACTCGTAAAGCAGGGAACGGTATCTCAGTTTCGAATACAGGTAGTCTAAGAGAGCCGAGCGATCGAAGGACTCGTCCAAAAACATGCGAATCGTCTCGGCCGCCAAAGCCTGTACCTGCCCCACCTCCGGCCAAAACGAAAGCCGAGGAACATGACGCGGGGCCAAGCTTCCCTCGATCCGAACCGCAAAACAGCTGTAGGGCTCATCCGGATCGCTGCGGCCGATCGTGCAGTCTCCCTCCATGTGCCACAACAAAGCCCCCGGAAGCACTTCTACCCATTCGGAATCGATCTGCACCCAACCGCGCCCGCTCGTCACGACCTCGACGATCTCCCAACCGCGCCCCACAGGATGAGGAACGGGCTGCGTGCCGGCCATCTGATGGTAGTGCACGACTGACCTCAACACCGGGAATGACTGTTCGCCCTCGAAAAGCATGCCCCATCACAGAAGCGTGCTTTTCGAAATACAATCCTAGTTTTTTGATATGCTATCGAATTGATCCCTTACTCCCCTTGCCCAAACCTTCAGACATTCCCACCCCTCAAAAAGCTACCCAAAGATGAAAGAAGTACGTTTCGGATTCGTTGGCGCCGGAAAGATCTCCCATTTCAGCGCCGAATCGCTCAAGAGCCACCCTCGAGCTAGACTCGTCGCCGTCCAAGACCTGAGCAAGGAGCGGGTTGCGGAGCTAGCAGACAAATTTGACATCGAGCACCGCTTCACCGAAGCCACACAGCTCTTCGCCTGCCCCGAGGTCGACGCCGTCTACATCGCCGTCCCCAACAAATTTCATGCGACGCTCGCCATCGAGGCGATGAAAGCCGGCAAGCACGTGCTTCTGGAAAAGCCTTTCGCCATGGACGCGAGCGAAGCGGCGGACGTGATTCGCGTATCCAAGGAAACGGGACGCGTGTTCACTGTCGGAATGAACCAGCGCTACAACGCCGACTCTCAGAAAATCAAGGCGATCGCCCAAACCGGAGCCTTGGGGGAAGTCTACTACGCGAAAGCCTACTGGTTCCGCCGAGAAGGCATTCCCAAGCTGGGAACTTGGTTCGGCAACAAGGCCATGGCCGGGGCCGGGGCCATCAACGATATCGGAGTCCACCTCCTCGACCTTTGCCTGCATACCATGGGCAACTTCGATCCTGTTTCCGTCTACGGCACCACCTACACGAAGTTCGGCAACCGCGGACTCGGAGAAGGCGGTTGGGGAATTTCGGACGCCACCGAGACCACCTTCGACGTGGACGACCTCGCTTCCGCCATGATCAAGATGCGCAACGGGGCGACCGTCTGCCTCGAGGTTTCTTGGGCTGCCCACATCGCTGATTCCAACCGCATGAACGTGGAGCTGTTCGGAACGGAAATGGGCGCCAGCCTGTATCCGGCTAAGCTCTACAAGCGAAACGATCCTCTCAACGCCGACTACCAGATCGTAGACAATGTCGCCGCAAATCCAGCATTGGAGCATTGCGACCGTTTCCATAATTTCGCGAACCATCTTCTCGATGGCGAAGCCCTACTCGTCACCGCCGAGGAAGCGCTGGTCGTGCAGAAAATCCTGGATGCGGTCGCCCAGTCGACTCGCACCGGTAAATCCGTAAATCTATAGCCACACAAAAACCGATCCCCGAAACGATGAGCATACTAGACAATCTCGCCGTACAAAGCTACTGCTTCCGCGAATTCAAGGACAACGCCGACGTCGCATCCAAGGTCCGCGAAATCGGCCTCAACAAAATCGAGGTCTGCGCCGTGCACGCCGACTTTGAAAACGTCAACAACTGGAAGGAAGACATCAAGATCTACGACGATGCAGGCATCTCCATCGTTTCCATCGGCGTGCAAACCTTCGTCGGAAACGCCGACCAGGAGTCCTACTTCGAATGCGCCGCAGCCGCCGGAGCCAAGCACATCTCCGCCCACTTCCAAGTCGGCACCTTCAATCAAGCCATCAGCCAGGTGAAGTCCTGGAGCGACAAGTACGGCATCAAGGTCGGCATCCATTGCCACGGCGGCTACATGTTCGGCGGGCAGCCTGACGTGCTCGAATTGCTGATAGGCCTCGGCACTCCCCAGATCGGACTTTGCATGGATACAGCGTGGGCCATGCAAATCGGCCCCAAGAACGGCAACCCCATCGAATGGGCCCAAAAATACGCAGGCCAACTCTACGGGATTCACTTTAAGGACTTCGTATTCGAGCGGAACGGCCAGTGGAAGGACACCGTCGTAGGCGAGGGAAACCTCGACCTCAAAGGACTGCTCGCCGAGCTCGAGGCGCACCGCTTTTCGGGCGTCAGCATACTCGAATACGAGGCCGATCCCGAAAACCCCGTCCCCGCCCTCAAGGAATGCGTCGAGAAGATGCGTTCGCTCGCCTAGGAGGGCGACACGATTTTCCGGTACAACAAAGCCGCGCTCGGTTCCGATCGCGGCTTTTGCGTGAAAAAAATCACTCGAAGTCGTATGCGAAATCTGGCGACAAGCCTAACTTTTCCGCCAAAACTTCGTTCAAGCGGTCGCCGCAATAGCAGGACACGCCTTGGTTGGAATGGGCTGCGTAGTTGGCGAAGTGCAAAAGCGAGGTGGCGCAATAATCCATCTCGCCCACCTTCTCCGGCTGATGGTGCCAGGTGACCGCTCGCACGATCACCTCCGGCAATCCCCACATTGCGAAAAGGAAACCTCCGATCGCCGCATGGTCGCACTTGTAAGCTTCGCGCTCTAGCTTCCAGGACGGAGTGTTGGAGTCGACCGACTGGCCCATCAGGTCCGCGTAGTCGTTGCCCTTGGCCGCGAGAAGCACCAGCTTTCCGAGGTCGTGCAGCAAGGCGATGCTGCTGATCTGCTGGACCAGGCGCAGGTTTTTCACGTACTGGCGCATGCGCAGCCCGTACTGGCTGGCCTCGATGGAGTGCTGCAGAATGGAGTTCGCCAACTCGTGCAAGCTGGGGCTCAAGCGGAGCTGCTTCTTGGCCAGCTCCGTGATCGCCAAGTTGCGAACGAAATCCATGCCCAAAATTTGCAGCGCCTCCTCGATCGTATCCACATCGCCCGTGGTGCCGTAGAAGGCCGTGTTCACCACTTGCAGGATGGTGGCTACCGCAGTCGGATGCTGCATCACGATGCGAGCCAAGTCCTCCAGCTCGCATTCAGGATCGTCAGCAGTCTTGAGCAGCTCCTGCATGGGCTGCGTGTTGACGTGCAGCTCCTTGGTGTCGCGCACGATCGCGGCGACTTCCGGCTTGCGGATACGCAAGTGCGTGACCAACACCTGACGGACCGCAAGGTTCAAGGCAGTCGGCGAGACAGGCTTTTCCACGCGTCGATGGGTCAAGCCCACCGTCTTGCTCAACAAATCCTTCTCCGCCTCCGAGTAGGCTAAAAAGCGCAGCGAGTTGGGCGAAAGTTCCTTGGACTTCTGCAAGGCCTCGATCGGACCGCAGTCCGACAGGCCACCGCCCACGATGAAGATATCGACCCGAGCGTCCCCAATCGCCCGAACCATTTCTTCCCGATTCGATGCAATGCGAACCACCCAGCCTGGCTGGTTGAAACTCGCGTCCGCTCGCACGGTATTGCAGAAGTGGCGATCCCCATCCACAACCAAGACACTTACTAACTTTTTACCGGCTGAGCTCATTAGGTTGATCCCACCCATACCCCTTAGGTTCTTCTGGATCGCGGCTTCGAGCTCGCCTCCGTGCGTAATCATCGGGTTATGAATGGAATAAATATGCAATTTGATAAGCGATAAGCGCTCATCATGAACAATTTGAAACCTTATTAACGGACGTATCCAACCTTCAAACACGTAAACTAGCAAAATAACCTAGAAAATTCAGGCATTCACCTCAGTAGGGTCCGCAGGACCTTCGCCATGCCCGACTGAATAGCCCTTGGGGTCTCCTTGGCAGAAAAGAGCTAGCATTCTTAACCAAGAGCAACAAAAGGCAGCGGGATCGTTCTATAGACTCGAATCCACCCCGAGCCCACCTACGTATAGCCCTTCGCGCGAGCTCGCGCCCGCCCCGTCCCTATGAAAAGTACCGCTACGATCGCCCTTCTCGCCCTCATCGCACAAATCGCCTCGGCCTTCGAGCCCACGGAAGACGGGATGTACGCCGTTTTCGACACCTCCATGGGGGAGTTTACGGTGAAGCTTGCCTTCGACGGCGTTCCCCTCACCACCGCCAACTTCGTGGGATTGGCCGAAGGAAAGATCCCTTACTTCTCCAACGAAACCGGCGAGGCCCTCTCGGCCAAACCCTACTACGACGGGATGATATTTCACCGCGTGGTAAAGAACTTCGTGATCCAAGCCGGCGACCCCGATCCCGATGACGACCAGGCCAACGGCCCTGGCTACCGCATCCCGGACGAAATGCATCCCAACTTGAGCCACGAGATTCCCTATGTGATCTCCATGGCGAACAACTACTGCTTTCCCTGCGAGGAAAATTCTGGCCAGCGCTGGGTCACCTCGCCGAGCGAAGAGGAATTCAACGAGCGCGCGCTGGAGTTCTTGAACGTCGGAGAAAACACCGGCGGATCGCAATTCTTCATAACCGTGGAGCCCTCCGCCAACTCCGCCGGGCCCGGCTATCTGGACGGCCATTTCACGGTTTTCGGAGTCGTGGAGGACGGGTCCGAGGTGGTGGAAGCCATCAGCGGAGTCGGCGTCGACCAAGGCTATCAACCGCTCGAAGACGTTGTGATCCACAGCGTCAAAATCCTCAGACGCGGCGAGGCCGCCGAAAACTGGAACATCGAGGACTACGAGCTGCCCGTGATCCAAGCTGTCAACAAGGACGTTAGCCTCGCGCAAACAGACGACGGACCCGCGTTCCGTTTTCCCGCCGCCGCGGGCGAAAAGCTCCTGCTGCAAGAAAGCGAGGACTTGAGCGATTGGTCGCAAGATTTTCTGAATATCGGAGAGGCGTCCGACGTCGAAGTTGACCTAGCGGGACGGGAAAAGCTCTTCCTCGAGCTCTTTTCCGTCTCCGACCCCACCGCCTACGAGGAGCGCATTCCAAACGCCACCTTTGAAGCGGACATTTTCAACCACCCTTTCGGAGCCCGCCAAACCGTCACTTGGTCATTCAAATTCAACAGCAACAGCGACGACACGGAGAATCCCGAGCGCTTCGGAATCGTAAGCGTACCCAACCTGCCGGACGCACGAATTCTCGCCTACCAATACCACCGCCTCCCCAACGGGGCGCGCCTGAGAATCGTCACCCAAAGCCAGCAAGTCATGACCTTCTACCTGCGCTTCATCGAGGGCAACCTAGGAGGCTACGTGGCTTGGATAGACGACTACTTCCACGGAACCGAAAGCAGCCAGCCCCCCTACTTCGTGCCTCAAAGATTCCCCGTCACCGGCTTTTTCGAACTCTCCACTCCCTAACCCTCGACCCCAGGAAATTGTTACCCAACTCAGGAATCCAAAAACTCGCGACCTGCCTCTGGCTCCTAACTCTCCCAACTCTGGCGACTCTGGCTGACTTCACCCCGGAAGAAGACGGCATCTACGCCGTATTCGACACTAGCGAGGGCGAGGTCGTCACAAAACTCTTTTACCGGGAAGCTCCCATCTCCTGCGCCAATTTCGTAGGACTGGCCGAAGGAGACATCCCGGTTTGGAACCAAGACGGCGAGGCTATCCAATCCCCCTTCTACGACGGCTTAACCTTTCACTCCGCCATCGCTCCGGGAACCGAGGGCTACATCCCCTTCCTGCAAGGCGGCGACCCCCAAGGGGACGGGACCGGCGGACCGGGCTACACTTGGCCCGACGAGGTCCAGCCCCAGCTCACTCACGAGAGAGCGGGCACGCTTTCCATGGCGAACTACGGCCCGAATACCAACGGATCCCAGTTCTTCTTTACCTTGGAGGACACTTTGGAAATCCCGCCTTTCTTCGATGGAAAGCACAACGTCTTCGGCGAGACGATCGAGGGCCTCGACGTGCTCGCGGCCATCGCGAATCTCCCCAACAGCGGCGAACCGTTCTTCCTCCTCGACTCGCCCGCGACCATCAACTCCGTGACAATCCACCGCCGGGGCGATGAGGCGCTCGCCTTCGATTACGCGGAGCACCTCTTCCCGCACCGCACGCCCGCGCCAGCGGAAGCCGTGGCCGCAAACGCGAAGGCGCCCTCCCTGAGAATCCACGCCCAAGCCCAGTCTCGCTACCTCGTCAACGCCTCGCCGGACCTCCAATCCTGGAAAAACATCGCCACCTTGGCAGGTCCTCTCGATCGAGCCGCCCCCGTCGATTACGACTTCGCCAGCCAACTCTCCGGCACGAGCGATTCGCGATACGTTCGCGTATCTGAAATCCAAGGACACAAATCAGAGAACAGGGCCGGAGCCCGCATCGTAGTCACTTCCAGTAACGGAACCTACGTCGAAACCATAGAGCTCAACGAGGGGCAGTTCGCAATCTATACCGTCTTCGACTCCAGCTACCAAGCTGAGTACGAATGGTATCGGCTCGACTCGGAACGCGACCAGTTACTCGTTCGCCTCCTCGAAACCAACGCCAGCATCCCAGAGATCCAGTTTCACCTGACCTGGACTTCCGCAACCGGCGGCAGCGCCTATATCCGCGACGCCACTCCCGACTACGATCCGGACTCAGTCGACGACTACGTGGTACAAGGCACCTTCACCTACCAAGAGTAGTTGCTCCAAGGATACGCGAGAGAACGGACTTAAACGTAGCCCTTCTCTCAAGCGCGCCACGGTTACGCTCGAGTCGACATTCCAGATCGGATCTCCGCGCGTTCACGCCCCCGAAAATGAACTCAAGGGGAACCCGTTCTATCCCCTACCTACGCGAGCTCCCTCATTCAAAACCCGTAGCCTAGAACTGCAAAGGCGCAGATTTATTTGCCCAAGACGAAAAAATGGAAATGGTGCTGCCCTAGTGATTACAGTTCAGGAAGCCGAGAAACTCATACTCGATAGCATCGGGGAAATTGAAACAGAGACCGTCTCCATCGACGCCGCTCTCGGACGCTGCCTGCGCGAGCCAATCCTTGCCGATCGGGCCCTGCCCCCCTTCGACCGGGCCACTCTGGACGGGATCGCCATCAACAGCTCCTCCTACAACACCGGGCAACGCAAATTCAAGGTCGCCGGCACCGCTCCCGCCGGAGCCGTCCAGCAAGAATTGCCAGACGTCAAAAGCTGCCTCGAGATCATGACCGGCGCCCCGCTGCCGAGACTAGCGGATTGCGTGGTCAAGATCGAAGACATCGAAATCAAAAACGACATCGCGCACCTTCCCGACGGCCTGCAGCTGGACTTCCATACGGCCGTTCACTCGCAAGGCAGCGACGCCAAAGCCGGCAAGGAGCTCCTCGCCCCTCAACGTCTCGTGACCGCAAAGGAAATCGCTATCGCCGCTTCCGTCGGCAAGTCCGAACTCGTGGTTTCGAAGTCTCCCCACATCGCCATCGTTTCCACTGGCGACGAGCTTGTATCCATCGACCAAGCACCTGAACCCCACCAAATTCGCCGTTCCAACGACATCACGCTCGCCGCGGCCTTGAAGAGCTCCGGCTTCGCCAGCGTGGAGCTGGTTCATATTGCAGACGACCAAGAGCAAATCGAAACAAAGCTCCGCGAGCTCATGACGCGCTGCGATTCCCTCATTCTCACCGGAGGCATTTCCAAAGGAAAGTACGACTACATTCCCGAAACGCTCGCAAAACTCGGAGTATCCATCCGCTTCCAATGGGTAAGCCAACGCCCCGGCAAGCCCATGTGGTACGGACAATTCTCGCGCGACGGCAACCGCCTGCCAGTGTTCGCCCTCCCTGGAAACCCCGTCTCCTGCTTCACCTGCTTGCGACGCTACGCCATCCCCGCCCTCGAGAAATGGGTCGGCTTGCCCAAAAGCCAGCCCGTCTACGCCAAGCTCGAGCACGACCTCACCTTCAAGCCGGAGCTCACCCTTTTCCTTCCCGCCGTCGCCGACCCGCGGCCCAGCGGCGAGCTCTGGGTCAAACCCGCCCTTTTCAATACCTCCGGCGATTTCGTCTCCGTTGCCCAAACGGACGGCTTCATCGAGCTGCCCAAAGCCCGCAAAGTCTTCCCCGAAGGCGAAGCCTTCCAATTCTATCCTTGGCCTCGCTAGCCAGCATTCACCCATTCACCATTCTCCCAACCACCCTTAAAATGCCTTTCACTCATCTCGACGAAAACCAGCAGCCGCAAATGGTCGACGTCACCGACAAAGCCGTCACCCGACGCTCCGCAACAGCCCGAGCTCTCGTCCAACTCACTCCCGAGATCATGCGGCAATTCGACGGCCAAGAGCTGCAGAGCAAGAAAGGCCCCGTCTTCCACACCGCCATCCTCGCCGGCATCCAGGCCGCCAAGAAGACCAGCGAGCTCATCCCGCTTTGCCATCCGCTTCCCCTCACCAAGTGCTCCGTCACCATCCAAGCGGTCGACGACGTCCGAGTCGAAATCCGAGCCACCGCTGTGACGGACGCGAAGACCGGCGTGGAAATGGAAGCCCTCACCGCAGCCAGCGGAGCCGCCCTCACGTTGTACGACATGTGCAAGGCCCTGTCCAAAGCCATTGTCATCGAGGATATCCGACTCCTCGAAAAGACCGGCGGCAAGTCAGGCGACTACCAATCCGCAACCTAACGTCTCGAACCGAGCTCCCGTGCCCAACAAGCTTAAGATCCAATACTTCGCCCTCCTGCGCGAACAACGCGGCCTCGACGAGGAGACCGTAGAAACCAAGGCCGCAACCGCGGAGCAACTCTACGAGGAACTCGTCCAGAAACACGGATTCGGCCTGCCGACGTCCTCCCTCAAAGTGGCCGTAAACGACGATTTCGCCGACTGGAACGCCCCGCTCAACGACGGCGACAACGTCGTCTTCATCCCGCCCGTCGCCGGCGGCTGAAACCTCCTCTCACCCTATTCTTCCGCCTCACCCGTGTCCACCTCACCCGCATTCTCCATTTCCGGCGACCCGCTCGAGCCCGACAAGCTGAAACGCCACCTGCTCGACTCCCACGCCGGCGCCCTCGCCACCTTCGAAGGCTGGGTGCGAAACCACAACGAAGGCGAAGCCGTCGATCGACTCGAATATTCCTCCTACCCAGCCCTCGCCAACAAGGAGGGACAACGCATCGTCGCCGAAGCTTTCGAGAAATTCGAGATCGACGCGGCCATCGCCCAGCACCGAGTCGGCTTGCTGGAAATCGGAGAGATCGCCGTTTGGGTAGGCGTTTCCGCCGCCCATCGTGGTGCCGCCTTCGACGCCTGCCGGTACATTATCGAGGAAATCAAAGCACGAGTCCCTATCTGGAAGAAAGAATACTACTCAAGAGGAGCCACAGATTGGGTGAATTGCCACCAAGCGACTTAATCGAGCTTCCCAAGGGCCGATAGACAGAAACAGTCAGATGCGTCCCTAACTCATGCACTACGTGGAAAAACTCTTTCAGTCCCTTCAACCTCTCTACAACCAAGCGTGGTTTCCCTACGCCGTCGGTGTACTGGGCCTGATTTTCGCGTTCTCGGTTTGGCAGACCCTGAAGTCGCTGCCCAAGCTCGTCATGTACCCGATCATCGCCGCAACCGCTATGATCATCTTCATGAATTGGGTCTACTATCGCAACGAGCCCGAGATCTTGACCCCCATGGTCAACATGATCGCCCAGTTCCTGCCGAATTCCGGAGCCTAGGCGCAAGATCCGCCCCCGCCGACCGCATTGCGGACAGGGCACCTCCGGATCCGAAATCGACTTCATGAATACTGGCAATCCCGCTCATAAGAGCAGGGATTTGTTGCGATACCCAACACGAATCGCTTTTTAGCGCTTGCTGGAGACTTTTAGCGGGGCTTTACTCTCCGCCCTTTCTAATAAGTATCACTATGTCGACAGCAACTTCAGACATCGGACTCATCGGCCTCGCCGTCATGGGTCAAAACCTGGCCCTGAACATCGCCGACCACGGCTTCAAGATCTCGGTCTACAACCGCACGACCTCTAAGACGGACGAGTTCGTCGCGAAAAACCCAGACACTCCCGGCGGCCTCTTCGGAGCCCAGACCCTCGAGGAGTTCGTCCAGTCCCTCAAGCGTCCCCGCAAGATCATCATCCTCGTACAAGCAGGCAAGGCGACCGATGCCGTGATCGCAGGCCTCACCCCTCTCCTCGAGAAGGACGACATCATCATCGACGGCGGCAACGCCCTCTGGACCGACACCATCCGTCGCGAGAAGGAACTCAACGAAGCAGGCTTCCGCTTTATCGGCTCCGGCGTTTCCGGCGGCGAAGAAGGCGCCCGCTTCGGCCCCTCCCTCATGCCCGGCGGCAAGGAGTCCGCATGGAACGAACTCAAGCCCATCTGGGAAGCCATCGCCGCTAAGGTCGACGCCGAAACCGGCAAGCCCATCGAAGGCGCCGCTCCCGGCAAGCCTGTCGAAGGGGGCGTAACATGCACCACCTACATCGGCGAAAACGGCGCCGGCCACTACGTCAAGATGGTCCACAACGGCATCGAGTACGGCGACATGCAGATGATCTGCGAAGCCTACGCCATCATGTCCAAGCTCCTCGGCATGGAGCCAAAGGAAATGTCCAAGGTCTTCGGCGAGTGGAACAAGGGCGTGCTCGACTCCTTCCTCATCGAAATCACCACCGACATCCTCCAGCAAGACGACCCCGTCACCGGCAAGCCTTTCGTCGACATCGTACTCGACACCGCCGGCCAAAAAGGCACCGGCAAGTGGACTTCCGTCAACGCTCTCGACATGGGCGTAGCCGCCCCTTCCATCGCCGAAGCCGTATTCGCCCGCTGCATCTCCGCAGTCAAGGAAGAGCGCGTCGCCGCCTCCAAGATCATCAACCCGATCTTCGACGCCTTCGAAGGCGACAAGGAAGAGTTCGTACAAGCCATCCACGACGCCCTCTACTGCTCCAAGATCTGTTCCTACGCCCAAGGCTTCCAGCTCATGCGGGCCGCCCAGGAAGAGTACGATTGGAAGCTCAACTTCGGCGAAATCTCCATGATCTTCCGCGGCGGCTGCATCATCCGCGCTGCCTTCCTCCAAAAGATCTACGAAGCCTACCAGCGCGACGAAAACCTCGCCAACCTCCTCCTCGACCCCTACTTCAAGGGCGAGATCGAGCGTTGCGAAAAGAACTGGCGCAAGGTCATCGCAGCTGCAGCTTCTTGCGGCGTAGCGATCCCGACCTTCATGTCCGCTCTGTCCTACTACGACAGCTACCGCAGCGAGCGCCTCCCAGCGAACCTCCTGCAAGCCCAGCGCGACTACTTCGGCGCCCACACCTACGAGCGCGTCGACCAACCCCGCGGCAAGTTCTTCCACATCGACTGGCCCGACAGCACTCGTCCGCAAATCGAGGCCTAAATCGCCCCGGCTGGACTAGTCCAAAGCACCTTTCAAAGCCCGCTCAGCCAACGCTGAGCGGGCTTTTTCGCGGAGGCAGCTTTGCAACGTCACAGCCTGAGAAAAATTCGAAGGCATCCCCGCGGTTTCATCGTATAGTAAGAGTCGACTCCCGTGAAAAATAACTTATCTTTTCCATAAGTCGGCCACATAAACGAAAATCGAGAAACCCGCCGTGCAACCCCCTTGGCACCGAGCGGACCCACTCGAGCAAACATAAAAACGAGAGCTTGCCCCATGTCTCCGAAATCGAACTACCGCTACTCCGCAGTGCTCGCGATCGCATTGCTGTGCCCCTTCTCCACCTTCACCTCCGCTCAGGACAAGCCGGAACCCGACCCATGGTTCACGGAGGAACGAGAACGCCCCGAAGTCGAAGAGGAAACAAACGATGACGATGAGGAAACCGTCATCCTTCGGAAAACCCGTCCCAGCGCCCTCGTAAAGAAACTGAAGAAGGATCTGCTCGCAGTCCCCGAGAGCAATCTCAACCGCCGCATCAGCCTCCTCGAAGAAATCGTGGCGACCGCCCAACCCGAACCGGAAGACCAAGAGCTGCTCGCTGAACTGCGAAACCTGAAGAGCCAAGCCATTCAAGCCGTCATCGCAGCCAGCGAAGACAGCATGCCGCTGGAAGCCGGCATCGGGCGGCTAGCCCCCTACTCCCAATACTATCGCGGGGACCCAACGCTCGTCGTCAGACTTCTAAACTCCGATTTCACCACACGCCTCAAAGACCGAGTTTCCAGTCTCGGCCGGCTCAATATGGTTTCGGAGTTGAGCCACATCGAATCCAAGATAAACGAAGCGGGACTTGCCTCCATCTTCGGAACCCAAGTCCAACAATCCGTATCCGGGGCCACCGCGACCATGATCGCTCGCAAGTGGGAGGAGGCCACCCGAGGACAGAAAATTCTCCCCGCCGAATCCTACCTCATCGGCCAACTCCTCAAGCAGAGCGACCAGAAGCTTGGACTCGCTATCGACATCCCAGCGAACGCGGATCCCCAGTTGACCCAAAACATATCGCGCAGCCTGGAGCGGCGCTGGGGCGAGGACTTCCGGCTCACTTCCGTGGACGCCCGCGGAGCAAGCCCCGAATTCCTGCTTAAAATCGATGTCGGTAGTATCCGTTCTTCGCATACGACAAAAGAGAAGACCAACGAATCCATAATCCCCGGAGCCATCATCGAGGAGCCAAATCCAGACTTCCTCAAGTTGGTGGAGAAATACGAAAAGGCCGCCAAAATCTACGAAGCCGAGCTCGATACATACGATGCCCGCTACCAGTACTACATCGAATCGCTTGACGATAGCGACTACCGTCAGGCCCAAGACGACCTGAAACGGGCACAGGAAATCTTGGACGCGACGCCCCCTCCCGCCGGTCCGGAACCGAGTCCGGCCTACGAGCAAGCCCAAGCCCATCTGCAAATTGCCGAAGCAACCGCAAATTCGGTCTCGATGCCGATGGCCATCGAACCGCAGAAGCCCTACCCGCATCACTTGAAGATCCTGGAAGACCTTTACCTCGTTCCCAGCACGCTTGTGATCAGCGAGGAGAAGACCCCCTACGAGTACACGAGCCAGGAGCTCGTCTACAAATTCGAGACAGAAGCCCCCATCAGCTTGCAATCGCCCGTGCTCGAGCAAATCCAGCTCCAATCAGTCGTTACGCTGAACCAGAATAGAAAGTGGACCCAAAACCTGGGAGTCGACCCTCGAGACCCTGCCGTCGACGAAGGATCGTATTCCGAAAGCGAATACGCATCCGCTCTCGACATATTCGGACTGGAATTCGCTACCTACTGCAACGAGGAACTCGCCAAGCTCCTCGACAGCGCGAAGAAAACGCTTTCCGCAACACAACAAAGCCTAGAGCTTAAGCAGGTCCTGATGTTGCTCGCCCTTGAACACGTCACCTCCTCCGGCAAGGCGCCGGAGCTCGACGAGCAGGAACTCAGCTCCCTCGCGGAACTCGCGACGGACCGACAAACGACCCCAGCCCAATTCCGAGCCCGTTGCCTGGCCAAGCTGCTCTCGAAAACCGAATTCGCCCACCTCGCAGACGAAAGCAAGATTGCCCAATTCCTGTAGACCCTCGGCTCACACCAGACTTCTCCCAATCTTACCGCGACCTGCCGAAACAGCATCGTCAGGCCCGGTCACGACATAGCACCTTCGCATCCACACATGATCCCTCGCTCCGCGCTCCTCCTCATCGCTATCCCCATCTGCTGCCTCGCAAGTCAAACGACGTCCGCGCAAGCCTTGGACTCCCTGAAAGACGCAACCGACCGCTGGATACAAACCCGCAACCGGATATCGAAGGAGAAAAGCCAGTGGATTACCGAAAAGCAATTGCTCGAGGGTTCGGTCGACACGCTTCGCTCAACTCAAGAGATACTCGAGGAGAACGTTGCAATCCTCGAAATGCAGAGCCAAGAAATCGCAACAGCGATAAAGGAAGCAGAATTTAAAGTCGCTCAATTCGAGGAAACCAACGGCATCATCGAGACTCAAGTCTCCGTATACGAAGAACGGATACAGAAACTCGCCAAACGACTTCCCTCACCGCTGATAGACAAGATTGCGCCCCTCCTCAGAAAGATTCCCAAGGCCAACGGCACCAAGGTCCCCACTCCAAATCGCCTGCAAAACGTCGTGGCGATATCTACCTTGATCGACGAATTCAACAATGACCTGACCCTCGCTCACACAATCAAGGAACTCGATGATGGCAGCGTCATAGAGGTACGAGTCCTCTATTGGGGACTCGCCGGCGCCTACGCCTCAAACGTAGACGGCTCAAAGGCATGGGTCATCACTCCCCATGAAGGAGAATGGCAATGGACCCCCGCCACCAGCCCCGAACGGCAAACTGCCATCAAATCACTCTTCGATGTCTACGACAAAACCATCGACCCCAAACTTGTGAGCGTGCCTTTCACCTTCCAAAACGAAGGAGGTGAGAAGTGATCCTCCCCCAAAGCATCAAGGTCGCTCTTATGCTCCTGACCACAGCCTCAGCTTCACTCTCCTACGGGCAAGCCGAAGCTGAGTTTGCCGTACTTATCGGGCGCACCCAAGAGAAGATCGAAGCGAGCTTGGACGAGTACCAGGCCTTCCTCCAAGAGACGCAGTCGGAGAAGCTAGAATTCGTACGCGAGATTAACAAGCTCGAGAACAGTCTCGTAAAGCTGCGACAGAGCGAACTGATAGCCCGGCGAAATGCAACCGAGGACAAGCTCCAACTGGACGAGTTGCAAAACCGTATCAAAGCGCTGGATACCCAATCCCAATACTCGCAAGGCGTCCTTTCCGAGTACCTCACCAACTTCGAAAGCCGCATCCACATCTCGGAGGACCAGCTCTACCTCGATCCACTGAGAGAAACTCGCGAGACCCTAAACAACGCCCCCGACAACCCCGCAGATCGCCTCCCCATTCTCTTCCAAGCCCTCGAACTGGGCATCGCCCGCCAGGAAGCCCTCGTTGGAGGACGCCAATTCGAAGGCAAGGCCATCACTCCCCTTGGAGGTGTCAAAACCGGCCAAATCGCCGTCATTGGACCTGTCGCATTCTTCAGCGACTCCGAAGGCACCGACGCGGGCCCCTTGCGCTTCAACTCCGGCACCATCGAACCTGGACTCTCGACCATAGCCCTAGCGGACGCCGAGAAACTGCGAAGCGTGCTCGCGACCGGGAGCGGCTTGCTTCCACTTGACAGTTCCCTCGGCAACGCCCTCGTGCTCAAGAGGGCTAAAGGTACCGTCGCCGAACACATTTCCAAAGGGGGGTGGGTCGGCTACGCCATCCTCCTGCTTGGAGCGGTGGCGATCCTCGTCTCCCTATTCAAGTTGATCGACCTCCGCAGCCTAAGCGTCCGAGAACCGGGTGACCTGGCCAGCATCGCCAAAACCGCCGCAAGCGGCGCCATCGATGACGCCAAATCAAAGATCGAAAGTTTGAAAGGTCCCATCCACAAGATGCTCACGCTCGGTATCGAATTTTCTAGGACAGACACCGACACTCAATTGGACGCTATGGAATCATCCATCCTTCGCTTCCGCCCGCAACTCGAACGGTTCCTTCCCATTCTGGCCACAACAGCGGCGGTCGCGCCGCTCATGGGACTTCTCGGAACCGTCGTTGGCATGATCAAGACCTTCACCCTCATCGAAGTATTCGGCACCGGCGACGCTAAGTCCTTATCCTCAGGAATCTCGGAAGCGCTGGTGACCACAGAGCTCGGACTCATCGTCGCCATTCCTGCTCTTATTTTCCATGGAATTTTCACTCGGATCATGCGAAGCCGCATCGGTTCCATGGAACAGATCGCAACCGATTTCAGCCGTCTCGTGTTCGCCCACAAACCTTCCAAGGAAACCGAGCAATGAACATCGATTGGTTGAACACCGTCTGGGCCACCATCCTCAGCGGAGGCCCTATCATGGTCGCCCTCCTGCTCTTGGCGTTCCTGCTCTACCGTAACGTGATCGGCTTGTTCCTCTTCACCAACAGGCTGGATGCTCGATCCGTATTCATGGAGCAATCACAGGATCAGTCGCACGGCGCGATCCAAGACTTTCGCGACCACCTTTCCCAGCTAGTGCGAACCCAGCTCACCTACGCCAACGTCCTCATCGTGGCCGCGCCCCTCCTCGGTCTCCTTGGAACCGTCATCGGCATGCTGGACACGTTCAAGGGGATCGGAGCCGAGGCAGGTCAAGACACGACCAAGGCGGTCGCGGACGGCGTAAAAGTCGCCCTCATTACCACCCAAACCGGACTCATGATTGCGATCTTCGGACTTTTCCTGACCCAGTTGATCAGCCGCATCTACCGGTCCAAGGATCTTCAACTCCTAGAGCTCGAGATAGAGACCCTGAAAAGAAAGCTTCCACAATGAGACGCCGCAAATCAGCAAACGACCGAGCAGACAACGTCGACATCAACCTGTCTCCGATGATCGACTGCATTTTCATCCTTCTCATCTTCTTCATCGTCACCACGGTCTTCGTCGAGGAGAGCGGCATAGAAGTCAACAAGCCGCAGGCCGCCTCCGCCCAAGCCCTCGATAAAAATTCGATCTTGATCGCTATTTCCGACGGCGACCGCGTCTACTACGGAGGCGAGGAAATCGGAGTTTCCGGAGTTCGCCCCCGCATCCAACGCATCCTCGCAACCGAAGAGTCAGACGTCATCATCCAAGCCGACGCTTCCGCCAGCCACGGAGCTTTCGCTCGCGTTTACGGAGAAGCAAAAGCTGCCGGAGCCAAACGAATCCACTTCGCTACAGACCAGTAGTTGACAATCCCCTACATGAACGCGCTGGAAAAACGCCTGCAAAAAAGCAAACGCAACCCGATCACCTTTCTCGGTGGGGCCATGCTCGCAGCCATCGTTTTTCTCTCCATGGGAGTCACCCAACTCGGAATCGACTTCACGCCTCCAGAGGAGCCCGCGCCCATTACCGAATTCCACCTCCCTCCGCCTCCGCCCCCTCCCCCCGCTAAGGTCCCACCCAAGAAGACTCAGGTATCCATAAGCTTCAATCTTCCTGCCACCTCAGGACCCGCCGACGTCCCTCTCGGCTTCCTCGACGTGGACTTCGGCCTCACCCCCAAAAAACTCACGCAAAACAGCGTGAACGTCGCAGAGACCATCGAAAACTTCGAAACAGACGGCATAGAGGACCTCGCCGTCTACGACTACAAGGACGTCACCGAAAAGCCCTCTGTCTCCTATCGCCCCAACCTCTCCATCCCCGGCAAGCTCATCGCCAACACCACTAAACCTGTCCCCTTCACCTACATTTGCCGCATCGACCTACGCGGACGAGCAACTGATATCCACATTATCGATACACCTTATCCAGCCGCCATTCCACTCATCGTCGAATTCGTACGCGGACACCGCTTCAAGGTCGCAAAGAAAGACGGCAAGCCGGTCCAGTGCATCGTTCGACGCAAAGGAACCTACATTCCTTCCTCCAACAAAAGCCCTTTCTCCATATGAGTATCCTCCGTTCACTCGCCATTGCCACCCTGGCTCTCTCCGCGATCGTATCCAACGCCCGCGAAATGGGCGAACCCGATCTCGCAAGCGACGAGTTCATGAAGCGATTCACCGCGACCTACGGCGTTCTCTCCGAAAAAGAACCGCCACTGAACGACATCGAAGTGGTCATGCTTAAAAAGGTCGCTCCCCTGATCCGCATCAACAAGACACAGGCCCAGAACTTCCTGCAAAGCATGGTCAATTCCGAAGAGAAGCACAGCGCTTCCTTCAACTACCTGCTGGGAAACATCTACTTCGAGAACAACGAGTTTCTGCTCGCGGAAAACCAATACAAGGCAGCGATCGAGGCCTTCCCGGACTTCCAAAGAGCTTGGACCAACCTCGGTGTACTCAAGCTCAAGTCTGGCGATACCAAAAGCGCCTTGATCGCCTTTCTCAAAGCCGTGGAACTGGGAGACTCAAAAAGCGGTACCTTCGGAATGCTTGGCTACTGCCACTTCGCCGAGGGCAACTACATCTCAGCCGAAGTCGCCTACAACCGCGCCGTGTTGGCCGAGCCTAACAACCTCGATTGGCTAGAAGGAAAGGCCCAAACCTATCTCAAGGCGGAACGCTACGTCGAAGCCATTCGCATGCAGGACGAACTCATCGCCAGACGTCCCCGTCACGCCGAATACTGGCTGGCCCAGACCAATGCCTACTTGGGCATGAAAGACTACGAAAAGGCGGCGCGAAACTTGGAAATCATCCGTTCCCTCGGCGACATCGACTTCCAGTCCCTCTACCTTCTCGGCGGCCTGTACGGTAAGCTTGAAATGTGGATACCCGCTCGCGACGCCTACTTGGAGGCTGCCGCCTACGCTCGTCCCGGCGACACGAACTTCCTCATCCAAGCCGCCAAGCTCCTCTCCTACAACAAAGAGATGGAATCGGCTCAGCAACTCTACTCCATGATCGACCCCTCCGGCGAGGAGCTCAGCTCCGAAGCGCTCAGCGACTTCAAAGTGGTAGGAGCAGACCTCGCCGCCCACGCAGGCGACACCGCGAATGCGATTGCCCTCTTGGAGGAAGCCGAAACCATCAACCCTACCAACGGAAACACGCTCATCCGCTTGGCGCGCCTCCATGCAGAAAACGGAAACCTCGCCAAAGCGTACCTTCTCCTAGACCGGGCTGAAATGGATCCAAAATCCGAATACAATGCCTTAATGACACGCATAAAATTCCTCATTGAAGAGGAACGCTTCGCTGAATCGCAAACATTCGTCGGCCGCGCGCTTCAGCTCGATTCGAACGAAACGACCAAATCCCTTTACACTCAAATCGAACAAGCAGCCAAAGCGTCCACCGGGCAAAACTAGGGCACCGTGACACATCAAATGTCGCATGCGACCTAGCGCTGAGCTTTAGAGCAACATTTACAGTTTCTGTCGCACCCCAGTGGAAACCCCATAAGTGCGCCAACCGAGGTAGGGCGGACTGGCCCAGTCCGCCGTGGACGAATGAACTGGCTACGCGGCTGTCTGGCCCAGACAGCCCTACCACGACCAACCCGAGCCACGCTACGGCGTATCCATATCTCGAACACATGCATCGTCGTCCATGTCCAAGAAGACGACCGAATCTCCCTCGGTAGCCAACACCTCCCGAGCGCCCTGATCCCCCGACAGCGCTTTAAGCGACTCAAGGCAACGCTTCGGAAAACACACCGGATGACCTCGGACACCTTGGAAACGCGGCTGAACGATAGCCTCCCCTCCCTTGCGCTGGAACGCTTGTATCACGCTAGCCACGTGCTGGCGCTTCAATCGAGGCAAATCGCCAAGGCTAAGCAACAAGCCATCCAGACCGGCATCCTCTAGGCTACGTACCCCACAGGCCAGGCTCGATCCCATTCCCTCCTCGAACGAAGCATTGAAAACCGACCTAAGCTTCCGCCCCTCCAAGAGTGGTTCGATTCGATTCGCTTGATAACCCGTGACCACCACCACTTCCGCGAGATCCAAGCCTTCAAACGCAGCCAGGACACGAGCCAGCAGCGGCTCTCCATCGACCACATGCAGAAGCTTGTTCGCGGCCCCAAATCGTCTCGACTGGCCCGCCGCTAAAACGACCGCTCCCAATCTCATCAACGATCCTTGTTTCGCTCCCTGATGAGCTGAGCCACGATGCTCACTGCAATTTCCGCCGGAGTCTTACTGCCAATATCGATCCCCACTGGCCCAAAGATTCGAGCCAAATTTTCTTCCGCGAAATCTAGCTTCGCCAGTCGCTTCAGCCGAGCAGCGTGACTCTTCTTGCTCCCCAAAGCCCCCAGGTATCCACACGGGGTTCGCAGGGCAGCCGCCAAAGCTTGGTCGTCAATCTTCGGGTCATGGGTGATCGCGACCAAGGCATCCGTATCCGTCAAGCGATACCGAGCCAAAGCCCCTTCTGGCCATTCCACGCAAACCTCATCCGGACGAGACTGAAACCGCTCCTCACGCGCATAGCTCTCCCGCGGATCAATCACCACCACTTCATACTGCAACATCTTGGCTGCTGAGACGAGGTGCAGGGCAATGTGCGAGGCCCCAATCACGAACAAACGCTTACGCCGCCCAAGGAAGCGATAGAGGACCCGCGCTTCCCCTTCGATGCGTTCGTAAGTTTCGCGAAAAGCATCGGCGGTCGCTTCCAAGGAATCCGTTTCTCCATCAGAACGCCAAACGCAGGGTATATGCTCGTCCAAGGAACGAAGCACCTCATCCACAAACGTATCATTCACGCCACTACGCAGGTGAGGCGCCGGCTCCACCCTGACTTCGATTGATCCACCGCAGGACAATTCGATCTCCCACGGGAATCCTTCTCCAGGGCCAAACTTCAGCCACCTCACCTTACCGTCATCCAAGCACAGGCGAGCCGCCTCGATCACCTCGTGCTCCACGCATCCAGCACTCACTGAGCCTATGAATCGCTCCCCATCCTCGTGAATCGCCAGCACCGATCCTACGCCGCGAGGCGAAGGCTTGCTCGCCTTCACTACGGTCGCCAGAGCGAAGCGTTCGCGAGCAATGAACCAGTTTCTCAGTTGGGGCCAAATATCCTGCATGCCGGGCTAACGAAGCGTGGAGACCATCGAATTTGCTAATTCCTCGGATTCTTCCCTTTGAGCAGTAGCCTTGCGGCCAAAAGTCCTTAAAACCGCGAACGCTGCCGCCGGATACAAGACGTAAAACAGCCAGACCGGCATTCCGTGGGCGACGCTCAAGTATCCAAATCCCCCTGACAAGGTTACCGTTGCCAAAGCATAGTAGAGCTGGGTGTTGACATGCGCAATATGATCGCAGCCGGAAGAAATAGAGGAAAGCACCGTTGTATCACTGATCGGACTACAGTGATCTCCAAAGATCGCCCCATCCAATACAGCCGCCGCCGTCAACAGATAGATTATAAACGACTCCGGTTCCAGAGCTCCCATCTGAGCTGCCAGCGGCATCATGATAGGTATCAAAATCCCCATCGTGCCCCAGCTGGTACCGGTCGCAAAAGACATCACTGCCGCCACCAAAAAAGTGAGAAGCGGCAGGGTCCAAAGGGGAATGCTGCTGCCCAGCATCGCGATCAAGTAGTCGGCCGTTCCCAAATTATCGCAAATCTCCCGCATAGCCCAAGCCATCGCCAAAATAAAGATAGCCATCCACATCGTCGACAGAGCTCGGCTGTACGATCGGAGCACGTCCCTTGCCTTGAGCACGCCTTGGCTCAGAGGCAAGATAACGGCAACGGCTCCAGCCAGCAAGGCAGCCGTCAGCATGGCTGGCATCACACCCGCGTCGCTCCCTTTGCTCGGATCGTAGACAGCCGCGCCAAAGGCAGCCCGCCAGCCGTCCAGACTAGAGAGCGCGTTAGCGATACCGGCTGAGGCCAAGCGATTCTGCCCCAGTATCACAATTCCAACGACAATCCAAACAAGGAGAATACAAATCGGAAGCATGGCGTTTACCCAGCGCGGCTTCGCCTCTCCCGAGCTCAGTCCCTCCACCTTCGGAGCTAATAGCTGATGCGAATCGTCGATTACCTTTCCCTCATGAAACGCCCGACGCTCGGCGTTGAGCATCGGACCAAAATCGCGCCCCGATGCGGAATTCATGAAAACGAAGATCAAGGTGCCGATACAGTAGAATCGCAAGGGAAGCATCTCCACCAGCAACCCGTATCCAGAAAGCCCTACACCATGCTCAGCCGCGACATCTCCCAGCAGGTAAATTTCAAAAGCCACCCAAGTCGAAAGCAAGGCCAAGCCTGCCACGGGCGCCGTTGTCGAATCCACCAAATAAGCGAGCTTCTCGCGCGAGATCTTCCAGCGGTCCGAGAGCTTTTGCATGGTGGTCCCCAACACCACCGAGTTCGAGTAGTCGTCGAAAAAGATGAACAAGCCGCTAAGCCCAATCGAGATCTTCGCCCGCCGACGCCCCTTAGCAAAGCGATCCATGAGCTTGACGAGCCCGTCGAGCCCGCCGCTCTTCGCCATCACATGCACCATGCCTACCAAGGCGACGAGGAATACGATAATGAGGATACTGAACTGCGACAGAGCTGGGCGAATGAGAAAGTCGTTCACCCCCAGCACCGCAGTGGCCAAGGGGTTCAAGCCGTAGGACAAGAACGATCCAACCGCGAAGGCCGACACTAGGGCCCCCACCATCGTTCGGAAGAATGCGGCGATCACAATCGCCAGCAAGGGCGGAAGCAATGAGGTCCAGTGTCCAGTGACTTGCACCTCCCGCGCCCCCTCTCTCAAGTAGTCAATGAAGGAGGAATTTGACTTGGCCGCTACCGCCTGAATCGAGGACGCCGCCTCCACAGATTCGTGACTGACCGGAACGATCGCCAAAAAGGAACACACCCCCAGCAAGGTCAAAAAAAAGGCAAGCCAACGCTTGGGACGCAGCCATGTCGGGGATTCGTTCATGAAAACAGTCTTGGGAAATAGCGAGCCGCACCGCGCGACCTGAGGCAAGGAAAGGAGCAATCCCGCCGCCTAGCAAACCGAATATGCAAGACGCTGCGTCGGGTTCGGGTTACGGGGTTGAGTAGATCTTCCTGCACTCAAGCTTACTGCTCGTCCCGCAAGGCTGGAATTATCGCACCTCACGGCACCGCCGGTTCCGGACGCAAAAAACCCTCGCGTCCCGGAGAGACGTCGAGGGTTTGGAAATTTGGATACGAGTTCTCGCTTAGATCTCGTAAGCGGGAAGCACCTTGTCGATACGTGTCGCCTTGAGGTTGACGAATACCGGAAGACCGTTCTCCCACTGCAAGTTGACTTCGCCTTGGATCAAAGGAGTCGCGTACTTCACGAAGGGGAAGTTCATGCTGACGCCGTCGTCGTTGATCCACTCCGCAGGCAACTGCTTGGAAGTGGCAGGAACGTCCGCCAGGTCAACCCAACCGGTTTCGCACTTGTAGGAGTCCGCTTCCGCGCGCTGCAAGGTGATCATCTTGCCGCTCTTGCCATTTTCGACCGCTTGCACGACCGCAGCCGAACCCGCCAGGTAAGCTTCGTCGGAGTCGGCCTGGGACGCGTTGTGCGTAGCAGCGCGACCGGCAACGCCAAGCTTGCAGGAACGGGCGGAAACGCCGATGCGGGTCTCAACGATGCCGCGGAGGAATTCGCCAGCGCCGCCGAGCTGCACGTGCCCGAATGCGTCCGTGCTGGAAGCCTTGGCCGAAACGTAGTTACCGTTGAGGTCAACCAAACCTTCGCCCACGACGATCAAGCAGTACTTCTCGCGAGCGAGCACCTTCTGCACGTCTGCTACGAACTTCTCGGGATCGAAGGCGATCTCAGGAAGCAAGATGATGTGGGGAGGATCGTGCGGCTGATCGCGACGCTTGGCCAAAGTAGAGCCGGCGGCGATCCAACCGGAGTTGCGGCCCTGCACCTCAAGAATGGAAACGTAGTCGCCTTCGCCAATCGACTCATTGTCAGCGGCCATCTCGCGAACCGTTGTCGCCACGTGCTTGATCATGCTGCCGTAGCCGGGAGTGTGGTCGGTGGCGGAGATGTCGTTGTTGATGGTCTTAGGGATGCCGATCACGCGCATCTCGTAGCCTTGCTCCTTGGCCAAGGCATCGAGCTTGTCGAGCATAGCCATGGATTCGCTGTCGCCGATGTAGAAGAAGTAGCGGATATTGTGGGCCTTGAAAACTTCCAGAGCTCGCTCCAGGTCCTCTTCCTTCTTGAAGACGTAGCGGCAAGTGCCAAGGGCAGAGCCCGGGCTGGACTTGAGAAGGCGGATCGCTTGCTGCGACTCCGCAGCGAGGTCGACGAGATCTTCGTTGAGCACACCGACTACCCCGTTGAGGCCACCGTAGATCTCTTCGATACACTCGTGGTTGAGCGCTTCTTCGATGACGCCTGCGAGGCTCGCGTTAATGACTGCAGTGGGTCCACCCGACTGACAAACGAGGCAATTTCCTTCTAATTCCGACATGTTGAGAAAAGGTTCTATTCTTTGGTAACTGGCAAGAGAAAGGATATCACCAACCGCTTGGCAACTACCTTTTCACCAATCACCAAAGAGGAGCTTCCTTGTCTCGTCCAGAGGGAAGTCGGAGGGTCGCTCCCAGCAAAAACCATGCGGATTCTCAAAATATTCCGAGCGCCTTCGACAGATCGGCGCCCGCCCGATCAGAGAGATCGCGCCCGACCCCATTCTTCCCCTTGACCGCCAACCGCAAAACGCCATTTTCACAGCCCTTATGGCCAAATCAAAAGCATCAGCAAATCCACTCATGGATGCCATCGTAGCCGTCTGCAAACGCAGAGGGTTCATTTTCCAGTCTTCGGAAATCTACGGCGGCTATAACGGCTTTTTCGATTTCGGCCCCCTCGGCGTCGAACTGAAGAAGAACATCAAGGACGCCTGGTGGAAGGACATGGTGCACCGCCGCGAGGACATCGAAGGCCTCGACTCCTCCATCATTATGTCGCCCAAGATCTGGGTCGCCTCCGGACACGTGGGCGGTTTCTCCGATCCCATGGTCGACTGCAAGGTCTCCAAGATGCGCTACCGCGCCGACCAGCTCTTCTTCGCCCCCGTTATCGTGGACGGCGAGAAGATTGGCTACGTTTCCATCCTCGAGGACGGCAACATGCAGGCCGACGCCGAAGCCGCTGCCGACAAGATGAAGCGCAAGGGCGGCCACCAAGGCGAACTCGCTCCCATCGAACTGAAGGAGTACACCGAGGCCACCGAGGAGGAGTGGGCCCTCATCCCCTCGCCCGCCACCGGCGAGCCGGGCAGCCTCACCGCTCCCCGCGAGTTCAACCTCATGTTCGAGACCAAGGTCGGCGCCCTGAGCGACAGCTCAGCCACCGCCTACCTTCGCCCCGAGACCGCCCAAGGCATTTTCGCCAACTACAAGAACGTGGTCGACACCGGCCGCGTAAAGATCCCCTTCGGCATCGCCCAAATCGGCAAGGCCTTCCGCAACGAGATCACCCCGAAGAACTTCATCTTCCGCTCCCGCGAGTTCGAGCAGATGGAGATCGAGTACTTCGTGTCTCCCGATTGCGACTGGTCACAAATCCACCAGGAGTGGATCCAGTACTGCCACGATTGGCTGCTCTCTATCGGCCTCCCCGAGGAAATGCTCGGCCGCGACGTGCACGAAAAGCTGGCCCATTACGCCAAAGCCTGCACCGACATCACCTTCCAGTTCCCCTTCGGCGAACAAGAGCTCTGGGGCATCGCCGCCCGCGGCGACTTCGACCTCACCCAGCACGCCGAACACTCCGGCAAGCCCATGGAGATCTTCGACGAAGCGGCCAAGAAGAAGTACATCCCGCACGTCATCGAGCCCTCGCTCGGCGTAGATCGCCTCTTGCTCGCCCTGCTCACCGCCGCCTACACGGAAGACGAAGTCGGCGGCGAGAAGCGTACGGTCATGAAATTCCACCCGCGCATCGCCCCCTACAAGGTGGCCGTGCTGCCGCTTCTCAAGAACAAGCCCGAGCTCGTGGAACGCGCCCGCGCCATCTTCGACAAGCTCTCCCGCCGCTACAACGTCTTCTGGGACACCGCCGGAGCCATCGGCAAGCGCTACCGTCGCCAAGACGAAGCCGGCACGCCCTACTGCGTCACCATCGACTTCGACACCATCGAGAAGGACGGCAGCGTCACCTTGCGTGATCGCGACACCACCGAGCAAAAGCGCGTCAGCGAAGAAGAACTCTACCAGTTCCTTGACGAGCAACTGTTCTAGGAAGGTAGGAAGCGGCCTCGCGCCGCGATCCTCAACCCATATTGCAAGCCCGTCTCCCCTAGGAAGACGGGCTTTTTCGTGTCACAAATCGCGGAGCAAGGCCGCTTCCCATAAAAAAGACCGACGCGCAAACTACGCGTCGGCCTTCATATTCAAAATCCGGAACAGGTGGCGCGGCTTCTCCGAAGACGCATTTGTCCAACCCTTTCCCTTAGTGGCTCGTATCCTGCACCTTGCCCTTAGGCTGGCCGATCTCCGAGAGCAACTCGTCGAACCAAGGCTCGTTCGTGTTGAACGGCTTGCCGCCCGCCACGCGCTCGAATTCGCAAGCCCGCAGGATGTCGCGGTTGTTTTCGTCGTGGCCGATCACGCCGCTCTCGCCCGCGAAGGCCGCTTCCACAGCCTTGTCCGTGCAGCTCTTGATAAGGTTGAGATCCTTGGCGTTGGCCGCCGCCGCGCGAGAGTAGTAGCCGCTCTTCTGCACGAGCACCTTCTCCGCCCCGATCAGTTCCTTGAACTGCTTGGCGAAGTACTGGCCTGGGTTGATGAAGTCGAGCTGCACGTGACCGAAAGCGTCACGGATGATCTCCTCGCCCGCCGCTTCCTTCTGGGCCACGATGTCGGCCACGCCGGCGCCCTCAGAGAGGAAGATGTTGACCGCGTCGTGCTCGTCCAGCTGCTTGCGCAAGCGAGCCGCCTCCGCTTCCAGATCGATGCTGAGCTCCGGCACGTAGACCGCATGCACGTCGTGACGCTCGCGCGAGAGGCCGATTTCCGGCACCCAGTAGCGGCACTTCTGGCGCTTGTGGTACTCGTAGGCCGTGTAAGCCGCGAGCCAACCGCAATGGCGACCCATCACCTCATGGATGATCAGCATACGGGGGCTGGAATTGTGCTCCGCCACCACGTTTTCAAAATAGTTCGCCCCGTGCTCCGCCGCCGTATAGGCGCCGAGGGACTGCTTGATCGGGTAAACGTCGTTGTCGATGGTCTTGGGCAGACCGATCACGCGCAGGGCGTAGTCGTTCTTCGCCAAGTAGGCCGCGAGATCCGCCGCCGCGGTGTTGGTGTCGTCGCCACCGATGGTGTGCAACACGTCCACGCCGTCCTTCACCAACTGGTCAGCAGCCACCTTCTGTGGATCTTCGCCTTCCTTCACCAAACCGCGCTTCACGCAATCCTTCACGTTGGTCAGCTTCACGCGGCTGTTGCCGATCGGGCTGCCGCCAAACAAGTGCAGATTGCCCGCGTTCTTGCGAACCTCCGGAGTCACCTCGTAGCTCAAGCCCTTGAGCAAGCCGTAGTAGCCGTTCTTGTAGCAAATGATCTCCACGTCCGGATCGATTTCCGTGTAGCGCTGAATCAAGCCGCCAATTGCCGAGGAAAGACAAGGGGCCAAGCCGCCTGCCGTAAGGATACCTACTTTCTTAACTTTCATTTTGCGATAATGTGTGAGGACCGGAATCGCTAGAGTACTTTTCCCCGAAAGACAAGGGAGGAGCTGCCAATCAAGCCACCACTAACGGATCCTGCCTCATCGCCAGGCCATCCCCTCGCTCCAGCCTCACCTCGACGCGACCGAGCCGCATCCCCGCCCAGCCTTGCTGCGTCACCCGCGTCACGCCGCCACCTTTGCGCGGCAACGCTACCAAATCGTCCAAAAAGGTGTGCGAATGCCCGCCCAAGACCAAGTCGATCCCCTCAACCTGCGCCGGAAAACGGTCGTCCCGCATCTGCTCTCCTTCGTAGCGGGTGCGGTAACCCATGTGCGAAAGGCAAACGATCAGGTTGCAGCCGCGGGCCTTCAGTTCCGCAACCGAACGACGCGCCGACTCCACCGGATCCAAGTAAATCACCCCCACATGATTGTGAGACGCAACCATGCCCTTCAACTCGCACAAAACGCCGAACAAGCCCACCTTGAACGGCCCGATCTCCCTGATCGTCCAAGGCTTGACCAAGGGGGCGAGCGACTTCGCTCCACTCCAGTCCAAATTGCTGGAAACCCACTCGAAGCGGGCCAAAGGCATCGTCTTCTCCAAGCCCGCAATTCCATTGTCGAACTCATGGTTCCCCACCGTGGCCACATCGTAGCCGACACGGTTCATGGCTTCGATTTCCACCTCCCCTCCGTAGAGGTTATAGTAAGGCGTCCCTTGAAACATGTCGCCGCTATCGACCAACAGCGTATGCTCCTCCCGGTCGCGTATCCGATCGACCAATACCTTCCGTCTAGCGATTCCGCCCAAGCCTTGATTGCGGCTGCCATCCATCGGAAACGGATCGATGCGCGAGTGCGTATCGTTCGTCTGCAAAATCGTCAGCTTCGGCCGATGGTCCGCCACACGGCCGAGCGCGCCAGAAAGTACCGTCAATCCCAGCCCCGCAGTTCCCAAAAAACGTCTCCTGTCCATATTCGCTCCTGCTCTCATTTACTCTTCTCCATTCACTCCACCACCCGCACGCGACCTTCCCCCGCGTCGAATATCCTCACGCCACGCTCCGCCAGAGCCGACAAGTGCAACACGATCGCATCCCTCTGTATCAAATTCTTAGATACTCGCTTCTCCAAAATCCACTCCTCGCGAAACAAGGCTCCGTAGGTCGCGACCAAGTAGTCGATCGTGACCACCCGGTAGCGACGCCTTGCATCGATCGGCTCTCCGTTGACCAAAGCCTCCAACACTCGCCCTTCGCTATCCAGCGTCACTTTGATCCCAGAGACAGCCACTCCTCCCGCCGCCTGTCGCGCCAGCTCCTGCACGAAAGCGCCATCCACCTCCAAATAGGTCAGGTAATTCTCGAAAGGAGACAGCTCAGTGATCAGCCCCATCGTCAGCTCCCCCTGCGGCAAGTCCCTCCGCAAGCCCCCGAAATTCGTCACCGACAAATCCACCTCCGCTCCGAACTCCTTCGCTCCCACTACCCGCAGCGAATCCGCCACCAAGTTCGAAAGACCGCACTCCGGCCGCGACCGCGAAAGCGGCTCGGCCGCATAACCGATCACCTCCGCCGCAAACGCCTCTACCCCCTCGCGGTAAGGAGCCAAATAAGCCGCCAGGCCCTCATCGTCCCGCACACTCCCGTCCACCCGAACCGCAGAAAACTCAAGCTCAGCCACCGGCTCCGCCCAGGAGTACAAGGACAAAACCACTCCCCAAAGGCAGGTTCCCAACACACGAAGAATCATACCCCCAAGCTCCGCTTTCCAAGCCCAAGTTTCAAGCCAGCTTCCCCATATCCCCGCCAACGGATTCATTGTTCACGCTCCCGTAACCTTATGAGGGAATTTCTATTCAAAACGAGAACATCAAATTTTGAAAAAGTGTAAAACATGTAAAAGCAACCGACGAATCTTTGCTCCGGAAAACGACGAAACCGCCCACCTAAAAGGTCTATATAGCTCTTACCTACAACGACTTAATTAAATACCAAGAATCCAAATAACCAGCAATGGTACAGCAATTGCTAACGGCGCCGCTCACGCTTAATCTGTAAAAAATACATGAAAACAAAACTCCCAACTACGCTTGCTGCGGTTTTCTTTACAATCGCCGCGACCTCATCAATTCAGGCAGCCAACATCGACCTGAGCACTTGGACCCAAGAGGGTCCTTCTGGAAACGGTGACTGGCAGGTAAGCTCAGACGGCTCGACCGTGCTCCAGCGGATCAATGGAAATCCAACGTTCTTCGTTAGCCCGGAATACTTCATCAACAATTCCTTCAAGGGAAAGTTCGGCGTGGAGACGACATCCGACGACGACTACATCGGCTTCGCCCTCTTCGAAGGTGAGGACGCAAGCGACCCATTTATTCTCTTTGACTGGAAGCAAGGGTTGCAGAGCAGCTCCCAGCCCGGATTCTACCTTTCCAAGGTAACAGGCGGCGCAAGCGCGATTCCATTCGGCAACCATCACCTCGATGCCCCAGGGTACGACGTATTGGCCACCAACCTCGGAACAGGATGGGCAGACAACACGGTCTACGACTTCACGCTCAACTACACCACTACCAATCTCAAAATCGAAATCGCTGGCGGAGCATTCGGCACCGGACAAACGATCTTCGACCTCAACGGCACCTACAACCAAGCGAGATTCGGCTTCTACAACTACTCGCAGTCCTCGGTACGCTACCAAGGCTTCACCGAAGACGTGATCAACGTCCCGGACAACGGCGCCACCGGCCTCGCTCTTGCAGGAGCCTTCGCTCTGCTCGTCGGCCTTCGCCGCAAGCTCCGCTAGCCTCGGTCTTGGTTCGCAATAAAACGAACGAGACAATTTCTCTCCCAACGGACCGCCGACGCGGTCCGTTTTTTTGTGCCTCGCTCGCAGCAACGACCTCCCCCCTTTCCACACTCCGATCAAAAAGCCGCCCACCCTAAATCCGCCTTGCCACCCGTAAAGCCACAACCATCCTCACCCGTTTTTCAGCAGGTAGGAGCGACCTCGGTCGCGATCCCTCAACAACCAAGTACCCAAAACCCAATTTCATGCACGAAAACTTCCTTCCCAAGATCTCCGAAGAACTCTCTATCCCGGAGTCACACGTAGCCGCCACCGCCAAGCTCCTCGTCGAGGGAGGCACTGTCCCCTTCATCGCCCGCTACCGCAAGGAAGCCACCGGCGGACTCGACGAAGTCCAGATCGCCAACATACGCGACCGCCTCGACCAGCTCAAAGCCCTCGAAGACCGCCGCGCCGCCATCCTCAAGTCGCTCGAAGACCAGAAAGTCCTCACCGACGAGCTCAAAGCCAAGGTCAACGCCGCCGAAACCATGGCCCGCCTCGAGGACGTCTACCTCCCCTACAAGCCCAAGCGCCGTACCAAGGCCACCATCGCCCGCGAAAAAGGCCTCGAGCCGCTCGCCCAAAAACTCTTCGAAGGCCAGGAAAACGCCGCCCTCGACCCCACCGCCGAGGCGAACGCCTTCGTGGACGCCGAGAAGGAAGTGGCCGACTCCGAGGCCGCCCTCGCCGGCGCCCGCGACATCATCGCCGAGTGGATCAACGACGATGCCGACGCCCGCGCCGAACTCCGCGAACTCTACACCAAGCACTCCACCCTCACCTCCAAGGTCATGATGGGCAAGGAAGAGGAAGGCGCCAAATATCGCGACTACTTCGACTGGTCAGAACCCGTCGACAAAGCTCCATCGCACCGCATCCTCGCCATCCGCCGCGGCGAACAAGAGATGATCCTATCCATGTCCGTCCGCCCCGACGAAGACCTCGCCATCGCCAAGCTCGAAGCCCGCTTCGTAAAAGGCTCCAGCCCCGCCGCCGAGCAAGTGCGCCTCGCCACCCGCGACGCCTTCAAGCGCCTGCTCTCCATCTCCATGGAAACCGCCGCCCGCCTCGAAATCAAAAAGCGGGCCGACGCGGAAGCGATCCAGGTATTCACGTCAAACATACGCGAACTCCTCCTCGCCCCTGCCCTCGGCGAAAAAACCGTGCTCGCCATCGACCCCGGCTTCCGCACCGGCTGTAAAACCGTCGTGCTCGACGCCCAAGGCAAGCTCCTCTTCGACACCGTCATCTACCCCAGCCAATCCCAACGCCAGATCGACGAAGCCAAGACCATCGTCACCGGCCTCGTCCAACGCTTCCAGATCCAAGCCATCGCCATCGGCAACGGCACCGCCTCCCGCGAAACCGAATCCTTCGTCCGCGGACTCGGCCTGCCCAAGGACGTCGCCATCGTCATGGTCAACGAATCCGGCGCCTCCATCTACTCCGCTTCCGAAGTCGCCCGCGAAGAGTTCCCCGACAAGGACATCACCGTGCGCGGCGCCGTATCCATCGGGCGGAGACTTATGGACCCGCTGGCCGAACTCGTTAAGATCGATCCCAAGTCCATCGGCGTCGGCCAATACCAGCACGACGTCGACCAACGCGCCCTCAAGGCCTCGCTCGACGACTCCGTCCTCTCCTGCGTAAACGCCGTCGGCGTAGAGGTAAACACCGCCTCTAAGCAGCTCCTCTCCTACGTCTCCGGCCTCAACTCCCGCCTCGCCGGCGCCATCGTCGCCCACCGCGAAGCCAACGGTCCCTTCAAGTCCCGCAAGGAAATCACCAAGGTTGCCGGCATCGGGCCCAAGGCCTTCGAGCAAGCCGCCGGCTTCCTGCGTATCCGCGGCGCCGAAAACCCACTCGACGCCTCCGCCGTCCACCCCGAGCGCTACGGTCTTGTGGAAAAGATGGCCTTCGACCTGCAAGTCTCGCTCAAGGACCTGGTCAAAGACTCCGCCGCCCGTAACCGCATCGATATCCAAAAATATACTACGGACGAAGTCGGCCTCCCCACTCTGCAAGACATCCTGCAAGAACTCGCCAAACCCGGCCGCGACCCCCGCGCCGAATTCGAGCTCGTCCAGTTCAAGGAAGGCGTAAATCAAATCACCGACCTCACCGAAGGCATGAAGCTCACCGGCGTCGTCACCAACGTCACCGCCTTCGGCGCCTTCATCGACATCGGCGTGCACCAAGACGGACTCGCCCATATCAGCCAGCTTTCCGACAACTTCGTCAAAGACCCTAACGACGTCGTCAAGGTCGGCCAAAAGGTGCAAGCCACCGTCACCGAAGTCGACGTCGCCAGAAAGCGCATCGGCCTCAGCCTGAAGAGCGTGGTCGAGATCGACCGCCGCTCCCCCGCCGAGCGCGCCGCCGACAAAGAAAACCGCCGCAACAACCAATTCAACCGTGGCCCCCGCCAAGGCGGCGGCAACCGCAACAACGCCCCACGCGGCGGAAACCGTAGCGGCGGAGGCAACCGCGGCGGCAGCCAATCCTTCGGCTCCCTCGGCGACGCCTTCGGCGGCCTCAAGCTCTAACCGAAACGAAATTCCCTCTCCAGCCCGACCCGCTCACGCGTGTCGGGCTTTTTTCTCACCGTAGAGCGGAGCTTCAGCCCGCGTCCACACAACCCAATTTCTCCAACACCCCACCGTAGGGCTGTCGCTCGCGACACGCCGCATCGACCCAATCTGGCAATGCGATGCGGCACGTCCCTCGCGAATTTTGAGCGCTTCACTCCATTGCCAGATTGCTAATTTTTTGCTAAATTGCTCGCATGTCCTTCGAAACGGCCAAGCGAATCACTCCCGAGTCCTTCAACCAAGGGTTCCAATTCGGGCGTCGTCCTTCCGTTCGCTATCCGGTCAGGCAGGAGACGAAGCAGTCAGTCAACATTTCCAAGGAAACCCGTGAGCGAGCCGCTCACAAGAACGCCCCCATCCCCCATATTCCCCGCCAAGCCTACGGCACCAACGGCAAGATCGACCGCGGCACCCTCGTCGGCCAATTCCTCAGCGCCATGGCCTGAGCGCAGCAATTTCAAAACGATTACAACTGACAAAAGGCACGCCATCCGGCGTGCCTTTCTCGTTTTCCCTTTGCGCCCCGCCTGCTAGCCTACCAAGTCTAGCGGCATGGAAATCGACCTACCCAATCTCGAAGCCATCGAACGCTACAAATTCCTGACCTCCGTGGTGGTCCCACGCCCCATCGCTTGGGTCACGAGCTCTTCGCCCGAAGGCGGGGTCAACGCCGCCCCCTTCAGCTTCTTCAACGTATTCGGCTCCAAGCCGCCCCTCGTCGTACTGGGCATCGGAAACCGACCCGACACTGGCGAGCCGAAGGATACCGTGCTCAACATCAAAGCATCCGGCCAATTCGTCATCCACACCGTGAGCGAAGGGCAAGCCGAGCAAATGGTGAAGACCTCCACCGCCCTGCCCCGCGAGGACAGCGAGCTCGCGGCTTATGGACTGGACACGGTACCCTCCCAAAAGGTCGCTCCCCCACGCATTGCCGGAGCGCCCGTCGCTCTCGAGTGCGAACTGCACAGCATCCAAGAGATCGGGCAAAACCGCCTCATCGTCGCCCAAGTCGTACACGCCTCCATCGACGACGCCTTCTACGATCCAAAAACCGGATACGTCGACGCGGCCGCCATGCAGCTCGTCGGGCGCATGCACGGCCCCAACGGCTACTGCCGTACCGATTCCCTTTTCGAAATCGAGCGGCCGTAAGAAAAGCAAAGGTGGGAAGTGGCCTTGCGCCACGATCGATCGGCTTGGATTCGCGGCACAAGGCCGCTTCCCACAAAAGCAACCCTTACTTCTTTTTCTTGAACAAGCCGTCCAGCAGCTTACCCGCCGCCTCCGCTTCGTCGCCTTCAAGTCCCAGTTTTTTGGATACCTCCTCCGTTGCCTTCTTCTTGAGGGCCGCTCCTGCCAGTTTCTGCAGGGCATCCGACTCTAGCTTGATTCCCGGACGATCCAGCGGGCCGCGAATCTGCAGCGGTAGCGTGATTCCATCCAGGTCGACTGGATTTCCGCCAATCCTCGCTTGCGTTCCGTCAAAGGTAACCTTGGCCACCAAATCGTTGGCAGCGGTCCCGATCACGCCGCTCAAGTCGATATCCATGCTGCCGCCCGAAACCGGCGGATTTCCGTCCGACTTGATCTTGGACGCGAGCGGATCCACCGCGACCTGCTTGAGCAACATTTTCAAATCGTTCGTTCCCGTGCCACTCGCTCCTGCCAAACTCAAGCGAGCGTCGAATTTCTGATTGTCCGCCACCAACGACAGGGTCGGTGCAGCGGCCGCGAGGGCGGGATGCGTGGAAAGGTCCGCTCCGTTCAGATCCAACAAGGCCCCCTCAAAATAGGGCGTCTTGATCCCTTTCGCCTCGATGCGGCGTATCCACAAAGTGGGGCTTCCTTCGGTAAGAAAATCCGCTTTCACATTGGCGTGCCCCAAGGCTCGGATGCGACTGTTCAGCTCTTCCCTCCAAGTCAGGGTCTCTTGAGCCTCTTCCCCGCCAGCTGTCATTTGCTCGAGCCAACGCTTAGCCTGGGCGAGACGCTCCTTCCAAACGTCCGCATTCTCCAGCACGCTGTCCAAGTCGTCGAAGTCTGGCATCTCGATCTTGCTGTCCGTTTTCGGCTTAGGACCGATTTGCACGCCGGGAGTCTCACGAGCGTCGCCGGATGCCGCATCTTCGATGACCAAGTTGTCGATAGAGAAGCGCTTGCGCAGCAGGTCAGCCGTGTTCACGTCCGCTACGATACGCTTGGAGGAGAAAATATTCGTATCCAGATTCTGGGCATCTGCCAAGGCAAGCCCCAGCACCTCGAGCTTGCTCTCGCCGAAGCTCAAATCCACGCTCTCTAGGTCTACGGTCGCTCCATTGGCTGTCTCCAGGTTCGATTTAGCAAGCGAGGTGAGCAGCGGAGCAGAGAGCTTGCTGAATCCAAGCCCGATCACCGCTCCCAGCAAGACTACGATCGCCAAGCCCCAAATACGGATCGGATTGCCCATCTTGACGGAAAGCAGTTCCTCGTAGCTCTTCTTGCCACGCCCTTTCCCCAGGAAGAGGAACTTTAGCGCCTTCACCCACAGCTTTTCGTTGTACTTCTTCAGCCGAGCTGAGTCCTCCGACACGACCATCATTTTTTTGCGGTAGTTCGTGATCGAACGCTTGAGCACGAAAGCCAAAGCAAATCCCAGGATAAGAGCCAGCAATTGACCTCCCGCTACCGCGTAGTAGTCCAAACCGGAATACGCGGTCACCGGCGCATTGATAAGGGCCTTGAAGAGTCCCTGAGTCGGCCCTTCCAGCAAAAATCGACCAATCGCAAAAACCAGCGGCATGGCCAGCAGCAAAACCAGCTTGCTCAGCAGCAGCACGATACCCGCCAAGAACAGATTGGCGTTCAGCACCAGCAGCAAAAGGATCCAGAAAGCCACCAAGGCCGGGGCATGAGAAAAGCTGGGGATGAATCCAATCAAGGCCCCTAGGATGCAGGCTGCGTAAATTTGGAACGGCGTGGTTTTTCCGCGAATGAGTGAACCAATCTTCCGAGTAACGATCATAAGGAGCAGGATTAAGATTAAACCCGCTTCGAAAAAGAGCGGGCGAAAATGCGATTAAGGAACCTGACAATAGGAATGCCTAGAGGATCCTAAGTCAAAGCCACAGCAACAGCTTTTGCTAAACAATCTCCCCAAACACCCTGAGCTAGAGTACCTTGCTCAATTGAGACACATTCCAACACTCCTAGGCTTTTCCACCGATACCTTATCCATGAAACGCACCCTGCAAATTCTCGCCCTCTCCACCAGCCTATCGCTGCTAGGCGGCTGCGCCGTGACCGTCCCCGTGAAAGTCGCGAGCAAAACCACCAAGCTCGGCGTCAAGACTGCCGCCACCGGAGTGAAAACCACCGCCAAGGTCGCCGGAGCTCTCGTGCCCGACGGGGAGGAAAAGGAAGCAGAAAAGGATTAGTCTTTCTGTTTAGGGTCGCGCCTGCTGCCCCAGCGGACAACGCCTCTCAAAAGGTGGGACGGCCGCTCCGCGGGCGTCTTGCTTCCCAGTCCATGCGTACCGGCGCCCTCGGAGCGGCCGCACCACCTTCGAGCGCCCTTATTCCCCAGCCTGGATCTCGCGCAAGTTGTCCACCCGCTCCTGCAAGCTGGGGTGAGTCGAGAGAAACGTGGCGACCGGCAGGTCCGGAACGTCCTTATGCAACAGGATCAGAATCTCTTCCATCGCCTCAGCACCGATCCCCGACTCCTGCAATAGCTCCGCCGCAAAGGTGTCCGACTCCATCTCGAAGCGTTGTGAGTATTGGGAATTCATAACCATGGCAGGAATGCCTTCCGCCAATGAAATCACCGAGCTGGCATCCCCAACTAGAATCGAAAACACGATGAAAACTCCGCCGCGCTGCACCAAGCCGCGAATTCCGTGCTGCTCCTCCACGTGAGCCAATTCGTGCAGGAAAACCGCCTTGATCTGCTCATCCGTTTCGCACAACTGCACAAACTCGTCCGTCGCTACCACCAAGCCCGAGGGAAACGCGAAAGCATTGGCCCCGATCGCCTTTCCCGCAAAGAGCCGCAGCTCATAGTCATACTCCGAATCCTGCAGTCCGGCCATAGCGAGGGCATCGCTGAAGATGTCCTGCACTCGCAACTGCTCCTCGGAAGAAAGGTCGCTCTCAGCGATGTAATCGAAACGCTTCATCGAGGCGATGCTCTGGTCCGTCATGGATACCCGCCAAGACTGCGGCATGTCATGGGCCACCTTTTTGGCAAGCGCCGGCAAGCCCCACTGAAAAAAGCCGAAACAAAAAAAAGCCAGCAGCACCACGCTCGCCACCGTACCTTTCCAATGCCCTTCCAACCAGGCGACTCCCGACCAAAGCTTGCCCGAGGACAGGTTACGCTCCAGCTCGCGAAAGCCCGCCGTGTCCGAAGTCTCGAAACGGCAGTCTCCGTCATCCTCCTTGAAATGAACCACTCGCGGCAATGACCCGAGCGGCGGCTCGACGATGTATCGAGCCTTTTGATACGCCCGACGCTCCCCTGCTACGCAAAGCTCCAGCTCCTCGAACGCAAGCAAGCTCAACTTGGCCGCCACTTTTCGCGAGGATCCAACCTCGTAAAACTCGCCCTCGACCTCCGCTACCATCCGATATCGAGTTCAAACATGTCCGCAGCCGCATCGCCAATGGAGGACTGGTCCTCGCCTGCTTGGACCACGAATTCACCGAAGCCCGTTTCTGGGTGGTTCAGCTCAACCGACTCCGCCAAGTAGCGCGTCTTGCGGATAGCAGCCCAAGGAGCGAGCAATCCCAAGCTGAAGACGGTCGCAAAAATATTGGTCAATGAAATCCAGTAGAACCTGCCCACCTTCAAGGAAGATTTGAAGGCAGTCTGCTGCACGAGAAGCCGCCCCAAGTTGTAGTTGAAAAGCGATACGTAAACGTAGATCTGCACGAAGACCATTCCGAAAATCATCGGAAGGTAGAGGGCAAACAGGAAGCCAAACACCGCAGCGTCCGGCGGCTCGCCACCTTCGGCAGCCCCTAAGCCAGCTCCGGCAAATACAGTCATCATCGCCCCAAAGATAACGAGCCCATAGATTCCAACCGTGATCACCGCCGCCACGATGTAGGTCACGTAGTACTCGCCCGCTTGCGGCGTGAAATCGAACTTCCGGCCGCCGAAGCTCAGGTTCTTATAGAAGTATTCCTTTTGCTTCATGATCCAATAAGGGATGATCAAGCCAGCGGTGAACGGAATAAGCAGAGCCATCGCCAAATAGATCACATAGGCGTCGCCCACCGTACCGCTGAACTGGAAACGCACGTTGCGGTAGCTCGTGTTGTGAGCCTTGAATCGCATGGCCTTGTAGACCACCCAAGGTCCTGCAAAAACATAGATCAGGAAAAACGGAATAGTGAACATGGGGTTGAAGAAGCCAGCTGCATAATAGCCGCCGACGATGAAGAGCACGATCAAGTATCCCCACAAAATGTTGATCGGCTTCGCCAAGTAGTCGAAAGCATGCCCGTCCAAATGGGTGTTCGCGTGGAAGTATCGCCGCGTACGCACTCGAGCCCATGGCGTGTAGAAGCCGAGGGTCACCAGCGTCAGAAGCATATTCACAATCCAAATACGAAAGTACTCCCCCGTTTGGCCGGTGAAGCTGAAGGGATAGTCAATATTGGCGACCGCAGCGGGAGCAGCAAGAGAGGGTTCGCCTTCAAAAGGAGCTGGGGATTCGTTCATGAAAGAGGAAAGTTAACGATGCGAGGACACGGCAGCGACTGGCCGCTGCATAAGAGATGGTCCAATAAGTCAAGTTTCTGTAGGGTTAGACCTTAGTCCAGACCGCGTCGCGCTGATAAACAGGTTTGCACTGCGGTCTGCAGCAGGCTGCAACCCAGAAGAGGCTAGTATAAATGATTGGACTGTCTCTAAGAGCTATCGCCGGCACGAGAACGCACAAGCGTTTTCTACGTAAAGCCTGCAAGCGGAAACAAGAGCAACAATGGAGGGGCGACGGCCGCGTCGTCCGCGCTGCAGGAACATTCTCGGAAGGACTCGAAAAGCGAAGACTTCATAGGTGCGTAACCCACAAGGTTCATCGCGATTTCGCGGGGGACGGGGATTGCACAGTGGGGAGTGCCCTTGTAGCACGATCGATTCTGCCCAATCGCGGCACAAGGCCGCTTCCCACAATTGAAAATTGATCGAACACCTACCCAGCAATTTCCACTGCATTTAGCGGATGCCAAAAAAAAACGCCTGCCCGAAAAACCGGACAGGCGTTTAGCGAAAAAAGGAACGACCGAACAGGAAACGACCCGCGAAGTCGGGATCGCGCCACCTACTTCACCGTAACGGTAATCTCTTCCGAAATCACCGGCGGCTGATGCGGAATGTGCAAGTAGTCGCCCAGAACCAACTGCAGGCGATGCTTGCCCGGAGGAAGCGTCAACTCGACTTCGGTTTGTCCGCCCCCGAAATGCTTGAGGCTGTCCGTCATCGGCATCGGCGTATCCATGGCCGGCAGCGACTCGGCGTTGATGAGAAGATGATGGTGCCCCGTATTCGCTTTGTCGATACCGGCAGGAGCGACTCCCATCCCTTTCAAGCCAAAGCGAACCGTGAAGGTCTTCCCCACCACTTCGCCATCGGCAGGCGAGATAATGTAGGCCTCGGCTCCTTCCGGAGACGGCTGGCGCTCGAGGGCGGCCGAAGCTCCCATGGCGAGGCAGAAAAATGCGATAGCAGATACGATTAGTTTATTTGGACTCATAGGCTAGATATACGTTTGAAGATTGCTGCTCATTGCGGCGGGGAGAAAAGCGAGTCTTCCAGCTCCACGTTGAGCTCGAGGGAATTGAAGGAAATGTTGATGATCATGCCCGCATTCGTCACTTCCAGAGAGCCCGGAAACGAGATGCCATCCTTCTCCTGGTAGGACTTCACGATCATGCTCGCCGGCAACTGACCCATCGGGCCCATGTCCACCAGCATGTCCATACGCAGGAGCAAGCCGCTGTCCTTACTGTAGTAACACGTCTGCTCGAGGCCCGTTTCCGCCGCGGTCAGCTTGAGCACGTTGACGGCCTGACCGTCCACCACCGAGTCCGCCATTTTCTCCCCGGAGCTGTAGACTTCGTTGTAGGCGAGCATATCGGAAAAGTTGTCGTTGTGCTTGAGGGAGACGATTTCCCCTTCGCTCAGGTGACGGAAGCCTTGCATCGGATCATTGGCCCAGCCGATTTCGCCGTCGTACGCCTGCACGATGGTCCCCATTCCCGGTATCGTCTGGGCAACGTACAACTTGTCGGGCGACTTCATCGCCATTTCCGTCGTTCCGTTCATCCCGATCGCCGGGATAGACATGGTGCCCTTCAGGCGAGAAGACTTTATGGAGGCGATCAGGTCACGGCCACCGCTCGCGGCGATGTTAGCCTCCAAGACGGCGGCGACCTCCGACGGCAAAGCGGCGCGAACGGTCGCCAAAGGCGATGCTACAATCATGAGCAAGACCGCGACGGCCTTTCGAGATAGGGGTAGTTTCATATAAGTCAGTTGGTTTGATGGATCCAGTTAAGAGCTGCGATAAGAACACTGTCCTTCCCCGAGGAAAGATCAACCGGCGAAATCGTCACAATTTCGTCAGGGATCACTCCGCGAGCTTCCAGGCTCACGCCCTGAGGCGTCTTGAAGTCTCCGAGGGCGATCTGCAGCGAGTCCCCATTAGGCAAAGCAAAGAAGACCGAAGGAAGCGCCGCCCCGGGAGTCGGTTGCCCAAACACTCTCGCCCGCCCGAGCTCCTGCATGCCGATGGCGAATACCTCGCTCGTCGAAACGCTCGTCTCGTCGACAAGGATCGCTACCTTGCCATGGAAGGTACGGCGTTGCGGGAAGCCCACCACGTTCATGTGCCCGGAACGCAGCGTCGTACGTCCAAGCGTCGCTTGCTCTTCCAGAAGCAAGCCTGCCAATCCACCAGCCATCACCATCATGCCCCCCGGATTGCCGCGCAAGTCGATCACCAAGCCTGGAGCATCCGCCGGCAGCTCGGCCATGAAGGCTCTCACCTCCGGCATGACGGCTGGAAACCAAAGATTGAACCGCAGGAAGCCCGCGCCGTTTTCCAGAATCGAAGCCTCCAGCGCCAAGGGCATCCGCCCCAACCTGCCCAAGGGCTCGGTCTCACGCCCCTGATACCGCTCCTGCACCACCGTGAGCGAACGCTTCTTGCCGTCCGGCGAGCGCACGAGCAAGTCGACCTTGTCGCCCGCCTCGGTGCGAAGACGGGAAAGCAATGCCGTGATCAAACTGTAATTCAAGACATGCTTCGGCTGCCCGGTCTTCTCCAAGGAGCGCTTGAACGCCTTTACCTTGATCCCGTCGATCTCCAGCAAGACATCCCCATCCCGCAAGCCAGCGCGATAAGCCGCCCCCTCCGGATCGAGCCGGTAAAACACGATGCGCGAACCGGCGTAACAAGCGTCCACCCCAGCCGCCCCTCCTGCCCAAGGTTTGATTAGTTCCTGCGGATCGTAGTCCGACGAAATCAAGGCCAAGTGCGAGTCCCCCAACTGGTAGATCATCTCCGAGATTAAAGCCCGCACCTCGTCCATGCTCGCCGCTTGCGGGAGCTTCGCCCGATAACGCTCGCCCACCGCATCCCAGTCCAGCCCTCCGAAAGACGCGTCGTAGTAGCTGGCTCCGACCTGGCTCCATGCCGCCTCGAAAGTACGCTCCCGCAAGTCCTCGAAGTCGCGATCCTCCGACCCAAGGGCCAGAGCAAGGACTTGCATGCTGAAAAAGAGGCCCAGTAACTGCGTAAATTTTCGCATTGCAGGTCAAAACGATGCCCAGAAGTGAATCCCCTGCAATACAAGGATTTAAAAGAACGTAAAGAGAGGCTAAACCGTCGTAACCTTATCTTTTCATTAAAAAACTTTCTTTTCGGCGCGGTGGATGCTTTAACGCCATCAACTCATCGATGAAACGTTCTCAAACACAGCAACAATCCAATCATCAAGCAGTCCAAGCACAGGCCGCAGCGGCCTGCCGCCAATGGACCATGGCTTGGCACGCGGGAAGGATACCGGAGCGACAACGCTAACAAAATCCGATCTGTACACACCGCACTGCCAAGCCGAACGCCAAAAGACGTTCGGCCTTTTTTTGGCCCAGACAAATCCAATTTCGAAAACCAATCACAACTTTACCAACTCAGGAGAAACACAACATGACACACGCAAGACCAACAGAGACGCTTCCCCCCTCTATCATCGAGACGGAACGACTCATCTTGAGAACCCCGCGCCTCGAAGACGCGTTCGCCCTGCACGAGCTCGCTGCAGCCGATCCCTTCTTCGCCCATGCGACCGTCGGTCCTGCCAACAGTACGCTCGAGGCAGCCTGCACCGCCATCATTCGCATGCTGGAAGACCGCCGCAGCGGCACCGGAAGCTGGTGGATCGTCATCCACAAGGACACCGGCCACGCCATCGGCATCACCGGCTTCAGCGCCCGCCACTCGGGACACGGCCCCATCAACGCGCTCGCATCCAGCGAGCTCGGACGCGGCTACGCCCAAGAGATCGTCGGCGCCCTGCTCAACATCACGGCGCCGCTTCCCAGCCACCAGCATTCCTTCGAAACCGAGCCCACTCACGCAGAAGAGCCCGCACCGCCAACCCGCTGGTACTGGCAAAGCAAGCCCAGCCGCCCGGCTCGTCCCGGCAAACTCCGCTGCGCCTAAAAATACTGTGGGAAGCGGCCTTGCTCCGCGATTCTTCAAATAAATACTTTCAAACGCCCGCCGCTCCCGCGACGGGCGTTTTTCTTGTAGGAGCGACCTTGGTCGCGAACCCAACAGGTAGCGTCCGCTGTCCCAGCGGACAACATCCCCTTTGTCGGAAAGAACAGATCGACAAACCCGCCCAAAGCCCTTTGCTTGCCAGTTGTAAAAATCCAGCTAACGGGAGAAATTTATGAAGAAGGCCCTCATCACCGGAATCACAGGACAAGACGGATCCTATCTCGCAGAACTCCTTCTCGAAAAGGGATACGAAGTGCACGGAGTCATCCGTAGGGCCTCGACCTTCAACACTTCCCGCATCGACCACCTCTACCAAGACCGGCACGTCAACGGCGTGAAGCTCTTCCTGCACTACGGCGACCTCGCCGACTCCGTGCAGATGGTCAAGCTGCTCTACGAACTCCAGCCCGACGAGATCTACAACCTCGGAGCGCAGTCCCACGTGCGCGTTTCCTTCGACGTTCCCGAGTACACCGGCGACGTAGTGGGCGTCGGCGCCGTACGCATCCTCGAGGCCATCCGCGAAGCCAACCTCGTCAACAAAACCAAGTTCTACCAAGCCTCCTCCTCCGAGATGTTCGGCAAGGTCCAGGAAGTCCCCCAGACCGAGACCACCCCCTTCTGGCCGCGCTCCCCCTACGCCTGCGCCAAGATGTACGCCCACTGGCTGACCGTTAACTACCGCGAATCCTACAACCTCTTCGCCTGCTCCGGCATCCTCTTCAACCACGAGTCCCCGCGCCGCGGCGAAACCTTCGTCACCCGCAAGATCACCCGCGCCGCCACCCGCATCAAGATGGGGCTGCAGGAAAAGCTCTACCTCGGCAACCTCGACGCCAAGCGCGACTGGGGCTACGCCAAGGAGTACGTGGAGATGATGTGGCTCATGCTCCAGCAGGACCAGCCCGAGGACTACGTCATCGCCACCAACGAGACCCACACCGTCAAGGAGTTCGTGCAGGAAACCTTCGCCCACCTCGACCTCGACTGGGAAAAGTACGTCGAGTACGACAAGCGCTACGAGCGCCCCGCCGAGGTGGACCTGCTCATCGGCGACCCCGCCAAGGCCAAGCAGAAGCTCGGCTGGGAGCCCAAGGTCAAGTTCAAGGAGCTCGTCAAGATCATGGTCGACGCCGACCTCAAGCTCGCCCAGGACGAAGCCAAGATCAAAAAAGCCCTCGCCTAGGCTGCGAAGCCTTGGCCACGAAAAGGCACAAAGAGCTAACCGACGGAGGACCTTCGTTATAACGAAGGCAGGCAGTGCAGGATTCTTCGTGCCTCTTTGTGGCTAAGAAAAACAGCCACAACCTTGATTCAGTCGTGGCAGATAAGCATCTTCAAGCCATGCCAACTCAAGAAATCAACGAACTTTGCGACCAAATTCGCGAGGCCTCTTTCAGCCTCCACAAACACCTTCGCCACGGCCATGTGGAAAAAGTTTACGAGAATGGACTCAAACACCGCCTCGACCTGAGAGGAATTCAAGCCGCCCAACAACATCCGCTTCCAGTCTACGACGAAGACGGATTCCTAATCGGAGACTTCTACGCAGACCTCTACGTCCAAAACGAAATTATCGTCGAACTCAAGGCCTGCAAAACAACAACCGACGAGCACGTAGCCCAACTCCTAGGCTACCTCAGGTCCTCCAACACCAAAGTTGGCCTACTAATCAATTTCGGCAGCCCCAAGATCCAGATAAAACGCTACCTTCTAGACCAAATAGACGAGTAGGCTTCGATATAGCGAAGCCAGATACAACCAGATTCTTCGTGCCTTTTTGTGGCCAATAAAACAATGAATCCCTCATCCAAGATCTACGTCGCCGGCCATAACGGCATGGTCGGCTCCGCCGTCGTCCGCCGCCTCCACTCCCTCGGCTTCACCAACACCGTCACCGCCAGCTCCTCCGAGCTCGACCTCACCCGCCAGCAAGCCGTCGAGGACTTCTTCCAGGCCCACAAGCCCGACGTCGTCGTCATGGCCGCCGCCAAGGTCGGCGGTATCCACGCCAACAATACCTACCCCGCCGACTTCGGCTACCAAAACCTAGCCATCGCCAGCAATACCATCCACGCGGCCTACCAGAGCGGCGTATCCCGCTTCCTCTTCCTCGGCTCCTCCTGCATCTACCCCAAGCTCGCCCCCCAGCCCCTGCGCGAGGATGCCCTGCTCACTTCCCAGCTGGAGCCCACCAACGAGGCCTACGCCATCGCCAAGATCGCCGGGCTCAAGCTCTGCGAGTACTACCGGAAGCAATACGGAGTGACCTACCACTCCCTCATGCCCACCAACCTCTACGGTCCCGGCGACAATTACCATCCCGACAACTCCCACCTCCTGCCCGCCCTCATCCGCCGCTTCCACGAAGCCAAGGAAGCCGATCTTCCCGAAGTGACCATGTGGGGTACGGGAACGCCCCTGCGCGAGCTCATGCACGCCGACGATCTAGCTGACGCCGTCGTATTCGCCCTCCAAATACAAGACCCGCCCAGCATCTTAAACGCCGGCACCGGGGTCGAGCACAGCATCAAGCAAATCGCCGAGCTCGTAGCGAAAACCGTCGGCTACACCGGCAAAATCGTGAACGACCTCAGCAAGCCCGACGGCACGCCTCGCAAGCTAATGGACGTCTCCCGCCTGCGCGAGCTCGGCTGGACGGCCCAAATCGCCCTCGAGGAAGGCATCGACAAAACCTACCCCCTCTTCCTCGAGCAGCTGAAACAAGGCAGTCTCCGCGCCAAGTAAGTACCTGTAGGAGCGACCTTGGTCGCGATCCACCCCCGCCCCTAAATGGACGGGCGCCCCGTCCGAGCGGCAGGACAACTCAAAGGTCCTCATTCCCGATCCAGCCCGCCCCCCCTCCTAACGAAAAAACACCTTTCCCCCGCTCACCCTCAGCGCTAGGCACAGCCATTCAAATGGACGCCAGCACGCTCAACTCCCTCGCCCTCTACCTCAAAACCTTCGACGCCCGCACCCAAAAGCGCGGCAAAGCCTACGCCCGCGACGCCCGAGCCCTCGTTTCCTACGCCACCAACCACGTCGTCGAAGGCTACGTGGATGGAACCCAAGAGTATTTCGTCCACATCGGCTACGAGCGCCATGTCGGCTGGGAAGCCGAATGCGACTGCCCCATCGGCTACGACTGCAAGCACGCCTACGCCCTCGCCGCCACCGTGCTCGCCGAAAACGGGCACCCCCTTTCCCAGGCAACTCCCAGCAAAAAAGCGGCCCGCAGGCCCAAGAACAGCCTCTTCGAGCCCGCCAAGAAGATCCTCGATCGGCAACTCAACGTCCGAGAAGAACGCTTCCTCGAAAAGGTGCAAAAAGCGTGGCACATCTTTCAAGAGCAAGGCATCGCCTGCGACGACGTCCTCGCCCTCCTGAACAACCAAGAGGTCCACTACCGAGGCTGGAAGCAAGTCGACCGGCTCGGCAACTACCTCGACACGCCCCCTCAAGACCCCTTCGAGCTCCTCGGCTACGCCTGCATCTATTTCAAGCTTAACGAGATCAAATCGCCAGCCCTCGCCCAGAAGCTGATCGACCTCGACGACTACCAAAACCGCGTCAAACGCAACCTCCACCTCAACGAAATCCGAGCCTGGAAAGCCACCCTCGAGCGCTCCTCAAACGTCCGCGCCCCCGAACAAGCCCAATCCACGACGCCCACCCAGCTCGCCATGGTCATCGGCACCTCGAAATGGGAAATACACGCCCGCGAGGACGGTCCCTACTACCGCGTCGACAGCGAGCAACTGCAAGACTGGCGAGACGCCACCGCAACGAAGCTGTCCACCCAAGCCATCGCATTCCTTGGAGCTGCGGAACACTTCCTCCAGCACTGGCGAGGCGTCACCACCGCGCCCACCACCCAATACGCCCGAGCCTTCCTGCACCGTCTCCTCCAACATGCCGAACTTCGCTACCACGTTTTGGATACAAACTACCAAACGATCCCATGGAGCGAAGAACCGCTACGCTGGATCGCCCGCAAATCCGGCTCAGGGGAAGACGCCACAGCGCAACTCAGCCTCTGCCTGCCCAACGGAAAACCACTGCCCAAAAACGCAATCGTTCTCCAACTGCTAGACTACGATACCTACGGACGTCCCCAGCCCACAGCAGACGACGCCCCTCTCTACCTCAGCGATGCCACCATCTACCCCGGCCCGCCGCCACTGGAAGGAGAAACGCTCGTCACCCTGCCCTGGGACGCCATCGACTCCGAACAAGGCGTCGCCTTCCTGCGTTCCCAAGGAAGCGAACTCCCCCCGGAAATCGAAAAGCGAGTCGACACCCTCCAGCCCCAGCTCCGGCTGCGAGCCAGCACCCGAGAAACTCCCAGCACCTGGGGCCGCACCCGCGGCCTGCAAGTCGAGCTAGAAGCCATCGACTCCCAAAACAATGCACTGCGTCACTTCACGCCCACCGGCTGGAACCACCTAAACGAGGAGACAAGCGCAACCCCCAACAACCGTATCCAACTTCTGGATCCAAACGTCCTGCTCGACTTCGCCCCGCTCCTATCCAAATTCTCCCTCAGGTGGGACGAGCAACTCACCCGCTGGCAACGCCCCCTGCGCGACTCGAAAGACCTGCCGGACTTCGGAACCTGGCTGCAAAGCCTGCCCGACTCCATTCAAGTAGAACTCAGCCCCGACCTCGCCGGCCTCGACAGCGCCCCCGTCTCGCTCAGCTATGAAGTCGATATCCAAGAAACGGATACCCGCGACTGGTTCGACGTCAAACTCGTCAAACGCGTCAACGACACCCAACTCACCGACGAGGAGATGAAGCTCCTGCTCGCCGGGCCCGGACGCTTCGTCCAGCTCCCCAGCGGCCAGTGGCGACGCCTCGACATTGAAACCACCAAGGAAACCGCTGCCCTCATGCAGGAGCTCGGTGTCGAAAAAACCGACGACACCCAACGCCTCCACACCCTGCAGCTGCAAAACGAAGCCGCCAGCGCCGCCCTCACCGAAGAAGCCAAAACCGAGCTACAAGCCCGCCTCAAAACCCTCAGTGCCCAAAAACTTCCCGCCCCGCCACGCCCCTTCGGAAAAGTCCTCCGCCCCTACCAGCGCGACGGCTTCCAATTCCTCTGCCAGCTCACCCAGCTCAGCTTCGGCGGCATCCTCGCCGACGACATGGGCCTGGGCAAAACCCTGCAAGCCCTCGCTTGGCTGGTCTGGCTCAAAAAGCAAAACGCCAAAGCCAAGGCCCCCTTCCGCGTTCTCATCGTCTGCCCCAAGTCCGTCATGGACAACTGGCTCTCCGAACCCAGCAAATTCCAGACCGGCCTCACCGCCGCCCCCCACCAAAGCAATCCCGACGAAGCCCAAGCCAGAGCCCTCCTAAGCGCCAACCTCGTCGTCGCCAACTACACCCAGCTGCGCAGCGCGGCCGACACCTTTCTCGCCGAAACCTGGGACGCCGTCATCCTCGACGAAGCCCAATATATCAAAAACCCCAGCTCCCAAACCGCCCGCGTCGCCTGCCAGCTCTCCACCCAGCACCGCCTCGTGCTCACCGGCACCCCCATCGAAAACCGCTCCCTCGACCTCTGGAGCCTGCTCCGCTTCGCCATGCCCGGGGCCCTCGGCTCCCAAGCCCAGTTCAAGCGCCTCTACAACGAAAAGAAAGACCCGCAAGCCCTCCCCCGCCTCGCCCGCCGCATCCAGCCCTTCCTCCTGCGCCGCGCCAAAAAAGACGTCGCCCAAGACCTCCCCGACCGCATCGAAGAAGAACTGCACTGCCAGCTCGAAGGCGCCCAAGCCAAGCTCTACCAAGCCGAACTCAAAAAAGCCCGCCAACTCCTCGTCGAGGTCAAAACCCAACGCCAGTTCGACAAAAGCCGCTTCAACATCCTGCAATCCCTCCTGCGGCTCCGACAAATCTGCTGCGACCCCCAGCTCCTCGGAGCCAAACCCAGCAAAACGCCATCCGCCAAAACCCAGGCCCTGCTCGAGCATATCCAGCCCCTCGTCGACGAAGGCCACAAGATCCTCGTCTTCAGCCAATTCGTATCCATGCTCGAACTCCTGCAGCCCGCCCTCGACGCCATCGGCATCCCCAGCCTCATGCTCACCGGAAAAACCCAAGACCGGGCCACCCTCGTCGAACGTTTCCAAAAACCGGATACCGAAAAAGTCTTCCTGCTCTCCCTCAAAGCCGCCGGCAGCGGCCTCAACCTCACCGCCGCCAGCTACGTCGCCCTCTTCGACCCCTGGTGGAATCCCGCCGTAGAAGCCCAAGCCATCGACCGCACCCACCGCATCGGCCAAAAGCGCCAAGTCATTGCCTACCGCCTCATCGCCAAGGACACCATCGAAGAAAAGATCCGCGCCCTGCAAAAAGAGAAGTCCCAACTCGCCAGCACCCTCATCGACGACCAATCCCTCGCCACCGCCCTCGACCTCGACACCATCCGTGACCTCCTCGCGGATCAGTAGGGAGCGGGGTTTACTCCCCGTCCCGCAACTCTCCAATCCCTCAGCACCCAGCACCAACCACGATCCCCCGCCCACCTCACAACAACCACTTCGTCCCCCTTATCGGGCCTCGCTTCGAAACATCCTCCGTCATAAATTGCTGAGCCCAAGTGAATATCATCGCCCTTGCTTTGCCACCCTGCAGCAAGCTGCGAGGCATCATGGCAAAGCACCCCTTCGGGCTCCTTGCTCATCAAAGCCCTGCAAAACCTTGTTTGTCACCAACTGAAAATCCATCGGCATCGGCGATCCTGACACAATCACATCAAGCACCCCCAAGATCATCGGTGTAAATCAGTGCCATCGGTGGTTACAAAAAACAGCCCGTTCTCCCTACCGCCAATCCACCTTCCCTTGGACCTCGTCCCTGTACCATTTCACCATTCGCTCCAGTCCCTGTCCTAGGGAAGCCTTCGGCTCCCACCCCAACACCTTCCGAATCTTGTCGATATTCGCATGCGTGGCAGCCTGATCCCCCGGACGTGGAGGCAATAGATTGATCAGAGCCTTCTTCCCCATGATCTCCTGCACCGCCTCGATTGCTTCGCCCGTGGTGAAACACTGATCCGTACCCACGTTAAAAATCTCGCCCTCCGCCTTGTCCCATTTATCCAAAACGCAAGCAATCGCCTCGCAGATATCCCCCACGTAGGTGAACGAGCGCTGATGCCCCCGGCTCCCCTCGAAGAGCGGAAACTCCTCATCATTCGCGATCGATCGAATCAATCTGGGAAACAGCTTATCCGGCCGCTCCCGCTCCCCATAAACCGAAAACAAGCGCAGCGAACAGGCCGGAAACCCATTCAGGCGATGAGCCCCCATCACCTCCAGCTCAGCCGCCAACTTCGTTTCGCCATACCAAGAAGCCGGCTTCGGCTCCCCCACCTCCGAATCCATGGCCCGCAGCCCATAGACCGAGGAGGACGACACATTCACAAAGCGCTTCACCCCAGCCTCCCGAGCTGCTTCCAGCAAGCGATGCGTCGCCACCACGTTGTTTCGATTATAATCCTCCCAAGGCGTCTTCGCCGAAATCCCCGGCTGAGCCGCCAAATGCACCACCGCATCCACCCCCTCAAGGTAGGGCGTGACCTCCGGGCACGCCGCTTCGCCCAAATCCGCCTCCAGCACCTCGATCCCGCAAGCCTTAAGCCGCTCCGCAGTGCCCCGCTTCAAACCCACCGCATAGTAGTCCGTAAAGGCGTCCACTCCCGACACGTCCCAGCCCGCCGCCTGTAAGCGCAACGCCAAATTGGAGCCTATGAAGCCCGCGATCCCTGTAATCAAAACCCGCACCGCCACAGGGATTTAGCAATGAGCCCCCAAGGCAAACCCAAAAAGCGAAGCGCCTAAGGTGGCGTCCGCTGTCCCAGCGGACACCAGCCCCGACTGCGAGAAGCGGCCTTGTCGAAGACACTGAGTCAGCCGAACGTGCGCCGCGATTATCACCCATCCCCCGGAGGGACGGGCGCCACCCCGTCCACGCTACAGCTTCACCTAAACCAGCGAAGACCAAACCGCCCCGTCATCGATCCCGAGCACGGTCGAGGGGCTCCGCTCGAGACCGCAGAGAAAAAGCAGAGAGCAACGATAATCAGATTACTTCAGCCCCTCACCTTCATCAGAAAAAATCTCCTTCGTAAAAAATAACTCCGCGACCTCCGCGTACTCCGCGGTTAAGAGAACAAAAACCTCCCGCTTGCCTCGGCAAAGCGAAGCGACGACGGGTCGCAGAGCGACACCTACTTGGCCACAGGCCAACCTGACACTCCCCGTAAACGCCCCCTCTCACTGTCCTCCAAAAACCCAGACGATGCAGAAACATTGACGTGGTTCACTTTCTTTTTCTTTTATGAACCATGAAATCAATCACAATTCACAAACTAGATCCCGATCTGGCCGAGCAACTCGAAAAGCGAGCCCGCAGAGACGGAACCTCGCTCAACCGAACAGTGAAATCCATCCTACGCACCAGCTTGGGCTTGGACAGAAAGACAATAGAAGATCACAGGTCCGACTTCATCGATCTCTTCGGCAGCTGGTCCAAGGAGGAGGCCTCAGCCTTCGACGAGCGAACGAGCAACGCTCGGACCGTAACCCCCAGCGACTGGGACCGCTAAAATGGCGAAAATCACCTTGGACACCAGCGCCTACAGCGCCTTTATGCAAGGCGACGAAAAGGTCCTCGACGCCCTAGCCAGCTCAACCACCGTGTACCTGCCCCTGTTCGTAATCGCCGAACTCCACTACGGTTTTCGAGGCGGCAACAAACTCCAAGAAAACCTAGGCCAGCTCAAAGCCTTCTTGAACAAACCCACCGTCGATTCTTGGCTCCCCACCCTGGAGACCGCACAGATTTACGGCGAAACCCAAGACCAGCTCAAACGCGCCGGGACCCCCATTCCCATAAACGACATATGGATCGCCAGCGCCTGCATCGAATCAGGCTCCACCTTGGTCACCTTCGACCAACACTTCCAAAAAATCCCCGGCCTACGCCTCTGGCCCTGGATTTGACTCCCCGAGCGCCACCCGATTTCTACCCAAACATCCTTCCGACGCCCTTCCGAACAGGAGGGACGGGTGCCACCCCGTCCTCGCTACAGCTTCACCTAAACCAGCGAAGACCAAACCGCCCGCTCCGCTCGAGACCGCAGAGAAAAAGCAAAGAGCAACGATAATCAGATTACTTCAGCCCCTCACCTTCATCAGAAAAAACCTCCTTCGCAAAAAAACTCCGCGACCTCCGCATACTCCGCGGTTAAGAGAACAAAAACCTCCCGCCTGCCTCGACAAAGCGAAGCGACGACGGGTCGCAGAGCGACAGCTACTTGGCCCGCAGGCCAACCTGCTCCCAAAACTCCGCGCACTCAGCGTCCTCGGCGGTAGATACCCGTCCACACGCTTCGCCAAATCCCGATCCTAGATTACCGGATCACCGATAACGGATCCGCCGAACTCGATTACCCACGATCAAATAGTTCATTTTTTCTTGAACTCCCTGAACCAACCTTCAGTACTTCCCGCATTTCCCACCACGCGACCTTCTCAATTTAAAATCTTTTATCTTTAATGGCGAACGAAAGTGAAGCCCGAGCCAACGAAACGCGCGATGCCATCATCGCCTATTTCGTCAATGCCGCCCAAGCCTTCGGCATCCCCAAATCCATCGGTGAAATTTACGGCCTCTTTTTCGCAACCGACGCTCCTCTCGCTCTCGACGACGTCATCGAGCAACTGCAAATCAGCAAAGGCTCCGCCAGCCAAGGCATCCGCTTTCTGCGCAGCATCAACGCTCTCAACCTCGCCTACATCCCCGGCGACCGCCGCGACCACTTCAAAGCCGAGACCAGCCTACGCCGCATCGCCGACGGACTCATCAAGGAGCGCATAAAGCCACAGCTCGCGTCTGGTACAGAGCAATTGAAAGCCATTGAAAAGCAATCATCGAAGATCGAGCTCAATGAATACCAGGAACAACTCGCCACAATCCGCACCTGGAGCAAAAAGGCCGACCTCGTCCTGCCCTTCGTCTCCAAATTCCTAGGCGACAAAGAAAAACCAATCATTCTCTAAAACCAACTCCCAACTGAAACTTATGAAAGTTCTCTGCGTATTCGGAACCCGTCCAGAAGCCATCAAGATGGCCCCCCTCGTTCACGAGCTTAAAAGCCGTCCCGAAATCGATTGCCGCGTCTGCGTCACCGCCCAGCACCGAGAAATGTTGGACCAAGTCCTAGAACTCTTCGAAATCACCCCGGACTACGACCTAAACCTTATGAAGCCCGGACAGGACCTCTACGACATCACCTGCAACATCCTCACCGGAATCAAGCCAGTCCTAGCGGACTTTCAGCCAGACACCGTTCTCGTTCACGGCGACACCTCTACCACCCTTTCCACAACCCTTGCAGCCTACTACCAAAAGATCGATGTTGGGCACGTTGAAGCCGGCCTGCGTACCGGAAACATCTACTCCCCGTGGCCAGAAGAAGCGAATCGCAAGCTCACCGGAGCCCTCGCCAAATACAATTTCTGCCCGACCGAAAAGTCGCAGCAAAACCTCCTCGCAGAAAACGTATCGACAGAATCTATACACGTAACAGGCAACACCGTAATCGACGCCTTGCTTTGGGTTTCACAAAAACTAGATCGCGATCAAACACTATCCCGCAAACTCGCGGATCAATTCGAATTCCTAAACGCTGAGAAACGCCTGATCCTCGTCACCGGCCACCGACGCGAGAGCTTCGGTCAGGGCTTTGAAAACATCTGCCAAGCCCTCAAAGAGATCGCTGACGCCCATCCCGACTGCGAGATCGTTTACCCGGTGCATCTGAATCCCAACGTACAGGAACCCGTCAACCGCATCCTCAAGGGCCAATCCAATATCCATCTCATAGCCCCACTCGACTACCTACCTTTCGTTTACCTCATGCAACGCTCCTACCTGATCATCACCGATTCAGGCGGCGTCCAAGAAGAAGCTCCCTCCCTCGGCAAGCCCGTTCTCGTGATGCGCGACACCACCGAGCGTCCAGAAGCGGTCGAAGCAGGCACTGTGAAGCTAGTTGGGGCCAACAAAGACAACATCGTCCGCGAGGCCCGCGCCCTCCTCTCAGACGAAACCCAATACAACGCCATGTCCCGAGCCCACAACCCCTACGGCGACGGCAAAGCCTGCCCACGCATAGCAGATGCCCTAGCTGCCCAGCTCGTGCACGCCTAATATAACCAAAATTTAAACCTATCAAGAACTCCGCGTTCTCAGCGATCTCCGCGGTTAAAAATTTTCCACTACCATGTCCTTCGAAACCATCTCAGTCATCGGCCTCGGTTACATCGGCCTTCCCACCGCAGCGGTCTTCGCCTCCCGCAAGAAAAAAGTTATCGGCGTAGACGTAAACCAACACGCCGTCGATACCATCAACCAGGGCAAGATCCACATCGTAGAGCCTCAGCTTGATATCGTCGTTCGCGCTGCGGTATCCGAAGGTTACCTACGAGCCACCGCCATCCCAGAAGCAGCCGACGCCTATATCATAGCCGTTCCCACCCCCTTCAAAGATGACCACGTTCCCGACTTGAAATACATTGAGAGCGCTTCAAAGGCAATCGCCCCCACCCTGAAGCGAGGAAGCCTCGTCATCCTCGAATCCACCTCCCCCGTCGGCGCCACCGAACAAATGGCCGAATGGCTCGCCGAGGCCCGCCCTGACCTTACCTTTCCCCAGCAAAAAGGCGAATCCTCAGACATCCGAATCGCTCACTGCCCCGAACGCGTCCTCCCCGGTCACGTAATCCGCGAGCTAGTGCAAAACGACCGCGTCATCGGAGGCATGACCCCTGCCTGTTCGCAAGCAGCCGTCGACTTATACAAAACATTCGTCGAAGGCGAGTGCATCACCACCAACGCCCGCACTGCCGAGATGTGCAAGCTCACCGAAAACGCCTCACGCGACGTCTCGATAGCCTTCGCTAACGAACTCTCCCTCATCTGCGACGACCAAGGCATCAACGTCTGGGAGCTCATCTCCCTCGCCAACCGCCACCCCCGCGTCAACATCCTCCAGCCCGGGCCCGGCGTAGGCGGCCATTGTATCGCCGTCGACCCCTGGTTTATCGTATCTGCAAACCCTAAACTCTCCCGACTCATTCGCACCGCCCGGGAAGTAAACGACAGCAAGCCAGACTGGGTCGTGCAAAAAACCGAACAAGCCATCGCCCAAACCCAGCGTCTCCTCGACGGTCGCCGTAAACCCCGCGTAGCCGTCGCCGGCCTAGCTTTCAAGCCCGACATCGACGACCTCCGCGAAAGCCCCGCCATGAAAATCGCCGAGATCCTATCTCAACGGACCGACATCGACCTCCAGTTCGTAGAACCCAACATCGAGCAACTTCCAGGCAACCTGAAAAACGGCACCTTCTCAAAAGACATAATCGCCTCCTCAAATTGGTGCGACCTGATACTCATTTTAGTTGATCACTCACTTTTTGCAACATCGCTTTCCAAAATACCTAAAGACATAGTACATATAGATACCCGCGGTTTACTAAAATAAAACATATTTTAAACATAAAAAAGCAATGCAAAAGCCAAAATTCCCAATTTTCGTCACGAGACCATCATTACCAGACCTAAACGAATTTCACGATCAATTAAAAATACTATGGGACAGCAAATGGCTCACCAACAACGGAGCCTTCCACCAACGCTTCGAAAGAGAACTGGCAGAGTTTCTTGGCGTCAAATACGTTTCTCTTTTCTCGAACGGAACGTTGGCACTAATAACAGCACTGCAATCCCTACGCATCACCGGTGATGTTATAACGACTCCATATAGCTTTGTAGCCACTACACACGCACTTAACTGGAACGGCATTCGCCCCATCTTTTGCGATGTTGATCCTATTTACGGAAACATCTGCCCAAAGAGCATAGAATCGCTAATCACACCAAAAACCACAGCGATCGTTCCCGTCCATGTATACGGCAATCCAGCCGACAACTCGGAACTACAGAGAATCGCCGACACTTACGGATTGAAATTAATATACGATGCAGCACATGCATTCAATGTCAGGGAAAACGGCAAATCCATCCTAAACTACGGAGACCTTTCGATATTAAGTTTCCACGCCACTAAAGCATTCAATACGATCGAAGGAGGTGCAATTATTTGCCACGACTCCAAAACAAAAAGTCGATTAGACTTTCTTAAGAACTTTGGATTCGCGGACGAAGTAACCGTCGTCGCACCAGGCATCAACGCTAAGATGAACGAACTGCAAGCAGCTTACGGCCTACTGCAACTCAAGTCCGCTGAGTCTGAAATAGAGAAAAGAAGCAGAGTTCACCAGCTTTACGCAGATGCCCTCAAAAACATAAAAGGCATAAGAACGATTCCTATACCTAGTAACGTTGAGCACAATTTCTCTTATTTCCCTATTTTTATAGAACCCGAATACGCTCTTTCTCGCGACAAGGTCTACGAGGAGTTTCGAAAGCGGAATATAATAGTAAGGCGATACTTTTACCCACTAATCAGCGAATTCCCCCCTTACAGAGCTCTTCCCTCAGCATCGCCCGACAACCTCCCCACCGCAACCAACCTTGCTCAAAGCGTATTGAATTTGCCAATATACCCTGACCTTAGCCAGGAGACGGTTGAATACATCTGTCATCAACTAGCAACCGCGTTCAACAGCTAACGTACCACTTATGCAGAAGATCCTCATCATATCCGACAATGTTTTCCTAACTGAGAATATCCAGACGCTGGCTAAGACAATCGATAACACAGAGTTCACATACTTCTATAGCTCGATAAACAAGTCAGCTGAGGCACTAAAAGAACTAGGTGCCATCCCCGCCAATCTCAAAAAAACGGAGACGATTAACGCAATAACATCTACATTCGACCTAGTCATCTCAGCTCATTGCAAACAAATATTCCCACCAGATCTAGTTAACAAAATCCGCTGTATAAACATACATCCTGGCCTAAATCCATACAATCGCGGATGGTACCCACAAGTATTTTCGATCATCAATGGTTTACCTGCTGGATGTACGATTCACGAAATCGATGATGAGATCGACCACGGAGCTATAATTGCCCAAACCCAGATTGCAATTGGGCCAACGGATACATCGTTGGATGTATACGAGAGGGTACAACATGCGGAAATCCAACTGATCTCAGAAAATTTAGGGAAAATAATAAGAAATGAATACACCGCAACAGCAGCGAAATCAGAAGGAAACTATAATAGTGTAAAGGACTTCAAAGAACTCTGCAAACTAGACCTAAACAAACGCGACACTCTAGAGAATCACATCAATCTTCTGAGAGCACTAACACACGGGGAGTTTAAAAACGCGTTCTATACCGATAGCGACAATCGCCGAATCTACATCAGCATCAACATTTCTAGATCAGATGATTAGGATACTTCATCTTACATACGATTTTTCCTTTATCAACTTTGTCATAAATTCCTTCGAAGAAAACCCTAATTGCGTTTGCGAATATATAACCGTCACAAAAGAGGGTTCCCCACCAGAAAACATTGCCCAACATGATAGACTGCGAAGCATCGCTAAACAGGAGCTGAGTAGCGAGCAGTTCAAACAGTTCGCTAAATCATTCGACGGCATACTGTTTCACTCTCTAAGCTTAGATTTCTCCAAATTTCTGTCTAACTTAGAAACAAGCGCCACCTGCATCTGGCTACCCTGGGGGGCTGACTTTTACCAAACGCATCCCGAGCTAAAAAACAATCTCCTCCTACCCCAAACGCTCAAACTAGATTCCCGACTCAAAGGCATCAAACGCTATAATGACAAATTAAAGCAAATACTGTCCGTTCTAGGCATACGTAAAAACGAATACCAACACCAAGAAGAAGCGCTAAAAAAGATCAAGTACATCGCTCCCGTAATCAGTGAGGATTACGAACTCATCAAGAAACACTTCCAAAACACAGAAAACGCCTCCTTCTTGAAGTTTTGCTACGGAAACACGAACACGTTCTCTGAGCCCAAAGCGCGTATAACAGGCAACAACATTCTCCTAGGCAACTCCGCCTCCCCAACAAACAACCATATTGAGGCGATAGATTTCCTCTCTAAAACTCAACTGGAGGACAAGCTCGTTATAACGCCGCTCACCTACGGGAACAAAAACTACGCAAATCACATTGAAGAATACGGAAAGCACAAGCTGGGAAAGAATTTTCATGCACTTAGAAGGCATATGTCGCTATCCGATTACATAACGACAATTCGAAGCTGCTCGATCTACATACTCAACCACAGAAGGCAGCAGGCACTTGGAAACATATACGCCATGCTATACCTAGGAGCTAAACTCCTTATACGGAAAGACAATCCAACTTTCACATTTCTTCAAAAAGCAGGTATCGTGTTCGATGAACTGGACACTGATCCCAGCAAACCAATTTCACCGCTTTCTACCAGCTCCGCAACGCACAACCGTCAGACACTAGATCGCATGATCTCCCCCGAAAAAACGAAGGAAAACACGCAAAACATAGTAAATGCGATAAAGAGCAACTCAACGAAGCAACATGCATAAGATCAAAAAATCTTCTCACAATTGGCTGGCTTATGACGCACCGCACAACGCGATCGCACAGAACATTTCAAACTTTGTTGGCGTAGTCGCCGACCTTGGATGCGGAAAATCCCCATACAAACCCGACATCGAGAAATATGCTTCTCAATATATCGGCGTCGACTGGGAAAACTCGCTGCACGATCAATCAAACGTCAACGTGTTCTCCAACCTTAACGAAGAAATCAAACTTCCAGACAACTCAGCAGACACTGCTCTAGTGATGCACGTCATGGAACACCTAAGCGAGCCCGACAACTTCCTTGCTGAAGCAAACAGAATCCTAAAAGATGATGGCTTCATCCTCATCCAAGTGCCTTTCAACTGGCACTTGCACGAGGAACCACACGATTATTTCAGATACACCCCATACGGATTGGAACATCTCCTAAAGAAAGCCAATTTCGATTATATAGAAACAAAGACTGAAGGCGGCATATTCACCGTTCTAACACTAAAATTCAATTACGCTTCCAGAAAAATCCTCAGAGGACCACTAAGAATCCTAGGCATCCCCATCTGGTTCATAAACCAACACTTAGCAAGGTGGCTGGACAATAAAATAAAATACAGCAATGAATTTGTCGCGATCACAGCTACCGCTCGAAAAAGAGCCAAACTCTTTTAAGCGGAGAAAACTTTGAGTGATCAATCTCTCAAATATAATTAGCGGCATCAAGTGGACAACACTATCCTCTGCAGTCGTCTCACTTTGTGCAATAATAAAAATAGCCATCCTGACTCGCTACTTAGACAAGGAAGATTTCGGAACATTCGCACTGACAAACATAACCATAACGCTAGCGACCCTTATTAGCGAAAGTGGAATATGCAATGCAATGTTTCACAAGAAGAGAATACCAAAAAAAACACTCTCCAGCCTATTCTGGCTGGCAATTGCAATATCCTGCGCAGTTTACATCTGCATACTTTTCTTAAGTTCTCCAATTGAAAAGTTTTACAAAGCAGACAACCTATCCCTAATCATCAACACAACTTCTATATATATAATTATAAACACCCCGGGGAGATTCTTTCGCACCCTGATAAACAAGAACATGTTGTTTTCCGAGACAACGAAATCAGACCTAACGGGTGCAATAACTGGCCTTATCGCCAGCACAACCCTTGCTATATGCAACTTTCAAATTTGGGCACTAGTACTAGGACACCTCATCCAAGCCCTAACCACCACAACCCTCCTTTGCCACCACGGAAGTAGACATTTTCGCCCACAACTTCATTTCAGTCTCAAATCCACACGCTCCTATTTAAAAATTGGATTATACCAAACCGGTGGGCAGCTGGCCAACTTTGCTGGTCGTGATATCGACATAATACTCATCGGAAAGTTCTTCAGCCCAGAAACACTAGGCGGATATTCACTAGCAAAGGAGTTAGCACTAAAACCTGCGGCCATCATAGGTCCGGTGATCAATAAGGTGTTAACACCCACCCTCGCTGGATCCGAAAACGCCGACAGGAAGCAAATCTTCCTATCGACGCAAAGCATCACATCATACTTAGGCCTACTACTCTATGCAACACTGGCATTAAGCTCAAACCAAGCTATCACATTTGCATACGGTTCGAGTTACAGCTCGGCTGCTACCATATTTTCCGTATTTTGCATAATCATGATCTTTCGATTGCACATGAGCAATATTGGAAACCTAATTACAGCAACCGGCAGAACCCACCTAGATTTGATTTGGAACCTAATAGTGCTAACAGCTAGCGCAGCCGCCATCACACTAACAGCAACCAAAGAAATCCAAGACATACTCATAGCAATGCTAATCCAAACATTTCTACTTATCCCCTTATACTGGATCGTGCTCATTCGCACACTTACAGGGGCTAGTGCCTTCGAATACATAACTAGCACCGCTCGCATTTTCGCAGCCCTTAAGCAACTCAAGATGCTACGTTATCAATGATACGCCATCAACTACAAGAAACCGCAACAACAATCCCCCAAGCGCGACACTCTGCTGCGGATTTTCTCTTCTGCACAACAATACTACTAACATTCAGCTTACCAACAAATGCAACGACGCCAATTCCTTTAGGCCCCATAACCTTCGAACTACGCGAGTTCGGATATTTGCTGCTTCCGACAATCAATTTGCTCTCAAGGCGCAGCTTCCAATCCCCTCAAACAGGTACGTGCATCAGACCCATAGCCCTAGCGATCATCTCAGCCATCATAGGTACCGAATTGCTTAAAATAATAGTCTACCATTCGAGCTTAATCGACTGCGTAAGATCACTACGCACCCCGCTCCCGCTCCTCTCATGCCTGCTATTATTCTCAACCGGATTGCGCATCTCGCCGCAAAAAACATGGAAGGCACTATCCGCTTCCGTCGGCATCTCCTTCCTACTGTCCCTGATTCAATTTGCAACCGGAGCAAAGACACCAGACATCCTGCTGCCCTCAGACACCACCGACATCGACTATGGCAGAATCGTAAATGCCAACGCATCATTTTCCATCATTGCTCTCACTGCTCTACTTTACTCCGCGAAGAAGCAATATCTGTTAACCCTCCTGAGCCTTGCAACCGTGGCGCTAACATTCAGCAGAACCTACCTCGCCACAATTTCTCTAGCGCTGATTTACGCAGGAATGCGCACCCCGACACCAAACAGATTATTCAAAATTGCCTTAGTAGTAACGACCCCAACCTTAGTTTCCATCATCGCAGTAACCTCATCCGAAACAATAGCCAATCAGGTTGAGAGAAGAATAGTTTCAATCATCATCCAGGAGCAAACCATACAAGGATCCGCCATCGACGGGAATAGAGACATTATTTACAATGGGATACTCGATAAGCTAAAGGAGGGGAAATGGTTCATCGGACTACCCTTTGAGGAACACATTTTTGAACGAGAGGAGTTCAACGCAGTCACCAAATTAAGAATCACCGACACATCCGCCGCAAACATAGTTCTTCTCCATGGCATCCTACCTTTAACATTATATGCACTCCTACTTGGACTACTCTTCTCCTCATCAAAATCTGCCGAATTCAGAGTAGCACTAACCCTACTCACGATTGCCTCCCTGAACATAGACTCACTATATAGACATAACTCAGTGTTTTTTATTTCCGCATACTACTTCTACGTTAAATTCAAACCCAGCACTCGCAACGCATTCTGCCAAAAGCCAGCCACATGAAGACAACCCACACGACAGCTAGTGCCAAACAAAAAAAAATTGCGGTCATCTGCAGAACAATCGGACTAGAATACGACGATCGAATTAGAAAACAATGCATTGCACTGGCGGAACGATCTGAAATCAAAATATTCGTCCTATTCGCCGACAATCGCAGCGAAAGCGGCACCACTAGCTACGGAATTCCTTACACTTCCTTTGAGTTAACATCCAAAAACAGGCTTCCAGGAGGCAGATTTCTCCTACTTAAAGCCATAGAGTTTTACTTGAAGGTAAAACCTCACCTAAAAGAATTCGATACAGTATGGTGCCATGAGGAATATTGCTTTTTGTTTCCACTGCTCAGCTACAAAGGTCGTTCGATATGGGACCTTCATGAACTTCCACAAAAATTCATTAGGTTTCCTATGCGCCTGGCGTTTTCACTAATCGAAAGAAGGACCAAGACAATCATACACGCAAACGAAGAAAGAATAGATTACCTCAGAAGGGTAGGTCTGATACACAAAGGTCCAGAAAAACACAAAACGCTACACAACTATCCAGATGAGACTTTCGTCACTCTCGCAAAAAGCGGTTATCGAGACCCCAAATTCACAGAATGGCTAGACAATCGCTCCTACGTTTACCTACAAGGCCTAACTACAAGCGATCGATTTCCATACAACACAATCTCTTCAATCCTCGACACAACAAACCACGCGGCAGTTGTAATTGGAAACATAGATGACTCTGAAGCATTAGGCCGACTCAAGGAAGAATATGGCCCCACCCTCAACGAGCGGATATATTTCGCCGGAATGGTAAAACAGCTCGATATCGGACCGTACCTTTCAGGCGCGGCGTTTTCAATGGTCTTCTACAATACCGACGATCCAAACAATCGCTACTGCGAAGCCAATCGCTTTTATCAAGCCATCTCCCTCGGAGTTCCAGTTATAACTGGATCAAACGAATCAATGGCAAATATAGTAAACCAAAATAAGCTTGGCGTTTCGATAAGGTCGGACGGTAGAGACAAGGACGAAATCAAAGCAGGAATCAAACGGCTACTCGATGGTTACGATCTATTCAAGAGCAACTGCGAACGCTCAAGAGAATCCTACATCTGGAAAGATGCTCTTCTTCTACGTGAATGGTATGAATAGGAGAAATAAAGTTCTAGTCGTTACACCAACGCTTGGCGACACAAAGGACTCACGTCGTATCGATCTAATTAAGTCCGCCGGTTTTAGTGTTCAGGCAGCCGCTTTCGACCGAGGAAGCGCACAGGCAAGACCAGCAAGCTGCGAAGTAATCACCCTCGCAAGGATTAGCGATGGCAATTACTTAGCGAGACTATTCCGCTTCGCCGGAGCCATCGCTAAACTTAGAAAACTATGCAAGAGTGCATCTATCGTGCATTCAATGAGCCCGGACCTGACTGGTCTTTGCCATCTCGCATGCATTGGACTTCAACCCAAGCTGGTTTCCGATGTTGCTGACATTCGAGAAATACAAATTTCCCACACCCCAACTTCAGCATTATTGCGTAGTATCGAAGCATACATCTCAATCAAATCAGATCTTCTAATTGTGACATCCAAGGGATTTATAGATTGGTATTTTAATGAGAAACTAAAAATCAAACCGAAGAACTTTTTAGTAATCGAAAACAAACTAGACGAATCGTCACCCCCCCATCGAGCATCCACAACATCAAAGAAAATCAGAATAGGCTATTTCGGCTGCCTCCGAAGCAACTGGACCATCAAGCTACTACTCGAATTATTAAAATCCTACCCAGACAAATTCGAAATCCACACTGCAGGTGTAGATATGCTCGACGAATACGACTTGATCGAAACCTCTAAGAGAGTGAAAGGATTTAATTACCTTGGCCCATACAAATCCCCCGAAGATCTTCCCCAGATGTACAGTAGGATTGATTTATCAGCAATTTTTTATCCAGACAACAACGATAAAATAGACTCGTTTGTAGCAAAAGCAATCTGCAGGTCGAATCGTTTCTACGAGGCATGTAAATTCCAGATTCCAATCATTAGCTTCTCCTTCTGTGGAGATGGACTTGAAGTCGAAAACCTAAAAAACGGACTAACAATCGACACATTCAATATTAAAGAAGCTGCAAAATCAATCAAGGAGCAACTAACAGAACATAACCTAAAATACTGGAAACAACGCTCGCGAGAAATTCCTCGCGAGGTGTATCTTCTTGTCAAAGAAGCACACAACCTAAAGTTACGATACCAAGCACTCCTCAAATCCAAACCGATAATTTAATACTACCTTTCTAAAATGAGCAAACACACGATTTGTACCAATTGCGTCATGGACACGACTGACGCTTTAATCCACTTTGACGAAAAAGGCGTATGTGACCACTGCAACACATTCTACAGCAAGACTCTTCCGAACTGGAACACAGGGCCCGAAGGGAGAGCAGAACTCGACAAGATGGTCGATTCCATCAAGAAACGCGGCAAGGGCAAGGACTTCGACTGTATCATCGGCATGAGCGGAGGAATCGACAGCTCGTACTTAGTTTATTTAGCCAAGGAGGTGCTGGATCTTCGCCCCCTAGTTTTCCATGTCGATGCAGGCTGGAATTCGCAGATAGCTGTAAACAATATCGAGCGACTAGTAGATAAACTCGGACTAGATCTTTTCACCGAAGTTATAGACTGGGAAGAAATGAAAGACCTGCAGCTTTCTTTCTTCAAATCAGGAGTATCCCATATCGACTCTCCTCAAGATAACGCCTTTTTTGCGACGATGTACCATTTCGCCGAAGAACATAAGGTGAAAAACATCCTAACTGGCACAAACCTTTCGACAGAGTGCGTCCGCAACCCAGTCGAGTGGATGTACTACCAGTCCGACGCTAGACAGATAAAAGACATACAAAAGAAGTTCGGTAGCAAACGATTAAAGAACTACCCAACGACCTCGATTATCAGACATAAGATCTGGCTCCCCTACATCAAGGGCATAAAAGTGCTAAGACCTTTGAACCACATGCCCTACATAAAGGAGGAAGCAGTCGAGTTACTCAAGAATGAGTTCGGTTGGCAGCCATACCCACAAAAGCACTTCGAATCTCGATTCACTCGATTCTACGAAAGCTATTGGCTTCCCGAACGGTTCGGCTACGACACACGAAAGGTCCAATTTTCGAGCTTAATACTAACGGGACAAATGACCCGCGAAGAGGCCCTGAAAAAGCTCAAGTCACCCGCCTATGACCCGGAAACAATCGAAGACGACATACAGTTCGTCGCCAACAAGCTCGATATCACCGTCGAGGAACTAAAGTCGTATCTACATATCCCAAAGAAGACATACAGAGACTACAAATCACAACAGAGCATTTACAAGCTAGGGGCCAAGGCGATGAAACTCCTCGGGCTTGAGATTGGCGGAAAAAGATGATAACAATAGTAAATTACGGACTTGGGAATTTGCGTGCCTTTTCGAACGTCTATAAGCGACTTAATATTGAACACAAAATTTCCTCGGATCCCTCTGAGATCAAGAATTCTTCAAAACTTATACTTCCCGGCGTAGGAGCATTCGACCATGCGATGACGCTCCTTCAGGAATCAGGACTCAGATCGGCTCTGGATGTAGCAGTGCTCGAACGCAAAACTCCCATCATCGGCATCTGCGTAGGCATGCAAATGTTAGCAAACGGCAGTGACGAAGGAAACTTGCCCGGTCTGGGATGGATCCCCGGGCAAGTACGCAAATTCGACGAAAGCAAAGTCCCGCAGATGCCACACATGGGCTGGAACGAGGTAGAAGCCCCAGACCTCCCCATTTTCAAAGAGCGAGAAGAGCATTCGCGCTTCTATTTCCTACATTCCTACTACTTCGAGTGCGAGACACCACATCACGCTATCGCCCATGCGACCTACGGCAACCGCTTCACTTGTGCCGTAAACAGGGACAACGTGTATGGTGTACAATTCCACCCCGAAAAGAGCCACCACAACGGCGTACAACTCCTGCGAAACTTCGCCCAACTCTAAAGACATGCTTCACCCACGGATAATCCCTTGCCTCTTAGTACGAAACAGAGGGCTCGTGAAAACCTTTGGCTTTGGTGATTCCAAATACGTAGGAGACCCCATCAACGCAGTCAAAATCTTCAACGAGAAGGAGGTCGACGAACTCGTAGTCCTAGACATCGACGCCACAGCAGAAAAACGAGAGCCAGACTACAAGATGATCGAAAACCTAGCCGCAGAGTGCCGTATGCCGCTGTGCTACGGAGGCGGAGTAAAAACCGCCGAACAAGCTAGCCGCATCTTTGCACTCGGCGTTGAAAAAGTATCCCTAAGCTCTGCCGCCATCGAATCACCTGGATTAGTATCCGAAATCTCCGCGCAGGCAGGAGCACAAAGCGTAGTCGTCACGCTAGACGTCAAAAAGAAGGGGCTCTTCGGAAAGTTCAGTGTCTACACACACAACGCCAAAAAAAGCACAGGCAAAGACCCAGTCGAGCTGGCCATCGAGATGCAAAAAGCTGGAGCCGGTGAAATAGTCCTCAACTCTATCGACAACGACGGAGCAATGAAAGGCTATGACCTGAAACTCATAGACCGCGTTCGAGCTGAAATCACCATTCCTATGACAGTAATTGGCGGAGCCGGATCTCTCAAACATATTTCAGAACTCATCAAAGAGCATCCGTTCATTGGCGCAGCGGCAGGAAGCTTATTCGTATTCAAAGGCAAATACAAAGCTGTACTCATCAACTACCCAAATCGACAGGAAAAGATAGACCTTATCTCTGCAAGCATTTCTCAACCCTAGACAATGAGACAGATCCTTCAAAATCTTGGAAACGGCGAAACTCTACTCGCCGACGTCCCCACTCCCAAACTAAGTGCAGGCCAGGTTCTCATTCGCAGCACGCGCACTGTAATCTCTGCTGGAACCGAGCGCATGCTAGTCGATTTTGGCAAGGCCAACTGGATAGACAAGGCACGGCAACAACCTGACAAAGTTCGAATGGTCCTAAAAAAGATCAAGACCGACGGACTCATGCCCACCATCGAAGCTGTGCGCTCCAAACTCGATCAACCACTCCCCCTTGGCTACTGCAACGCTGGAACAGTGCTTGAGTCCAAAGTGGACGGAATCAAACCGGGTGACCGCATAGTATCGAACGGCCCCCACGCAGAAGTGGTTCGAATGCCAAAGAACTTGTGCGCGAAGATCCCTGACAACGTTGATGACGAATCAGCCGCATTCACCGTCTTGGGATCTATCGCCTTGCAGGGCGTCCGTCTTGCAAAGCCTACAATCGGAGAATCTGTGGCAGTCATCGGATTAGGGCTTATAGGGCTGATTACGGTGCAGATACTGCGCGCCAACGGATGTCGGGTAATCGGAATCGACTTCGACAGCGAAAAGTGCAAGTTCGCCCAGTCATTCGGAGCCGAAACAGTCGACCTATCCAAGGGGGAAGACCCAGTAGCGGCAGGCATGGCCTTCTCTCGCGGGCGCGGCATGGACGCCGTCATCATTACAGCGTCCACAAAGAGCGACGAGCCTGTCAGCAACGCGGCAAACATGTCGCGCAAGCGCGGCCGCATCATCCTGGTTGGCGTAGTGGGCCTGCAACTATCAAGAGCTGAGTTCTACGATAAGGAACTCACATTCCAAGTTTCATGCTCCTACGGGCCAGGGCGATACGACGACTCATACGAGCTCAAAGGCCAAGACTACCCCGTCGGCTTCGTCCGCTGGACAGAACAGCGTAACTTTGAAGCGATCCTTGACATGATGGCCTCCGGAGCCATCGACATGCGACCACTTATCTCGCACCGCTTCTCCTTCGATGACGCCCTAGACGCCTACGCGCAACTTGATGACAAGAGCTCGCTCGGCATCCTCCTAGAATACCCCGAAGCAGCCGGACCGGACCTAGTATCCAGCACGATCCGCCTTACCGAAGCGAAGCGAGCTCCCCAGAAGGCTCAATGCAGTTTTCTGGGCGGTGGAAACTACGCGGGAAGAATCTTGATACCCGCCTTCAGTAAAGCAGGAGCAAGCTTGGACACGATCGTAACCAGCTCAGGAGCCAGCGGGGCTACTCAAGGCCGCAAACACGGCTTCCAGAACGCTGCCACCTCCGAAGATGCCGTCCTAAACAGTGCATCGACAGACACCATCGCTATTGCCACGCGGCACAACCTTCACGCCAAGCAAACGTGCGAAGCACTAAAGGCCGGCAAAAACGTTTTTGTGGAAAAACCGCTCGCTATGACCCTAGACGAGCTAAGCGAGATCGAAGCTTGCTACCGGGCAGCTGGCAACAATCAGCCACTAGTCATGGTTGGTTTCAATCGCCGTTTCTCGCAGCACGCCACCAAAATGAAGGCCCTGCTAGATAGCGTCAAAGAGCCAAAATCACTCGTCTTTACGATCAACGCCGGAGAAATTCCTATGGATCATTGGACCCAAGATCCAGCAATCGGCGGCGGTCGCATCATTGGAGAAGCCTGCCACTTCATAGACTTCGCTCGATTCCTAGTCGGAGCTCCCATCAAAAGCTTCTACGGAGCAAAATTAGGCAATCCCGACCAGAGGCTGGCCACCACCGAAGACAAAGCGACGCTAATTCTTTCCTTCGAAGACGGCTCTCAAGCCACAATCCACTATCTGGCAAACGGAGATAAAGGGTTCCCCAAGGAACGCATCGAAGCCTTCGCCGGTCAAAAGGTGCTTCAGCTCGACAACTTCAAGTCGCTCAAAGGATTCGGCTGGAAAGGATTCTCAAAGTTCAAGACACGATCCCAAGACAAAGGACAAAACGCCTGCGTGCAGGCTTTCGTAGATGCCATCAAGTCCGGATCCGCCGCTCCTGTAGAGATGGACCAGCTAATAGAAGTATCCAGAGTAACCATACAACTTGCCGAACAACTTAAGGGCTAAGCAAGATGAAGGTTCTTTACCTCGCGCACCACTTTCACACGCAAACCGGCAACTTCAGCTCACGCCCTTACCGATTCGCAAAACAACTCACCGAAGACGGTCATAAGGTCACAGTTGTTAGCGGCCAACATGACAGGGGTGCTGTAGATATTGAAGGTAGCGACACCGGCACTATTCGCCGAAAACAGGTAGAAGGCATCGATGTCATTCAAGTGGCGGTTCCCTATGCGAACAACATGTCAGTCCTAAAGCGTAGCCTCATCTTCATGCGCTACACGCTACACTGCCTGAAAGAAACCATCAAAGGCGACTACGACCTAATCTTCGCCACCTCCGGTCCCTTGACTGTCGGCATTGCTGGGATTCTCTCAAAAGCGATTCGCTCTAACCCTTTCGTATTCGAATCGAGAGACTTATTGCCCGAAACCCCACGGGCATTGGGCCTAATTAAAAACCCCGTGATCCTACTCGGGTTAAGTACGCTAGAATGGGCATCCTACCAAACGGCTGACGTTGCAGTGGGACTAGCCCCGGGAATCACAAAGGCCATCAAGAAAAAAACAGCCTCTCGCATTCCCGTCGCCCTGCTCCCCAACGGTAGCGAGCTGGAACTCTTCAAGCCTGGCAGTAGAGTGGACTTGAAGGTCGCGGGTATTGAGGCTGGCGATACAGTAGCTGTATTCACTGGGGCTCACGGGCTCACCAATGGCCTACATGCCATTCTCGACGCCGCCAAGGAACTCAAGCGGCGAGGAAGAGACGACATAAAGATAGCCTTTTTCGGCGACGGCAAGATCAAGCCCGAACTCGTGTCGAGGGCTAAAGCGGAGGGACTAACCAACTGCTTTTTCAACGACCCGATTCCCAAAACCAAACTCGCCGAGATCCTAGGCTCAGCCGACATCGGGCTGATGACCCTCAAAAACCTCCCCGTTTTCCACTACTCCACCTCTCCTAACAAGTTCTTTGACTACCTTTCCTGCGGGCTCCCTATCATCAACAACTACCCAGGCTGGATTGCAGGCATGCTTTCCAAGCACCGGAACGGCTGCGTTGTAGAACCAGGAGACGCCATCGCCTTCGCCGACGCGCTGGAAAACTACGCGGACAACCCAGAACTACGCGAACTCCACGGGAAACGCTCTCGCGAGCTAGCGGAGACAAGTTTCGACATGGCACGTATCGCCAAAGCCTTCAGTGCCCTGATGACCAGCACACACGCCCCGCACGTCGCTGCACAGACCATCTAGAAGATCCTTCCAGAATGAAACTGCTTTCCTTTGGGCTTCTTTACTGGCGGACGCTACGACACCTCAAACGCGCCCAATGGTTTGCTCTTTTCGCTCTTAAACTGAAGAGGTCCCACAAGGCAAAAGCCTACGCACCCAAACTCACCCCACTGGCAGGTAAATGGCTGTCCGGCCCCAATACACCGGGAGAGTTTACAGCCCCTAACTCGTTTCGATTTCTCAATACCAGTTCCGATGTTGAGTTCGCTAACGGTTGGAAGGTAGCCAACGCCACTGCTCTCTGGGAGTACAACCTCCACTACTTCCACTACATCAACTCCCTCGAAGTACCAGCCGCCCAATGCCTAAGGCTCATAGAGAGCTGGGTAAACGATTGCAAGTCAGGCACCGCCTGGGCACCGTATCCGACAAGCTTGCGCATCGTTAACTGGATACGTTTCCACAACGAGAGAAGCGAACTCCCCGAACACTTGTTGCGGAACCTGACCCAACAGGTTGAGCACCTTTCGCAAAACACCGAGCGCCACCTTCTAGCAAACCACTATTTCGCCAACGGGAAGGCACTTTTCATCGCAGGACTGTTCTTTCAAAATGAAAGATCCGAGAAATGGTTCCATGACGGGCTCTCCATCATAGAGTCGGAACTTGACGAGCAGTTCCTAGAAGATGGAGGACACTTCGAGCGAAGCCCGATGTACCAACGCATCCTGACACTTGATCTCTTCGAACTAGTCAACGCCTCGAACGGCTACCCTGGCAGAATCCCTCAGCGGACCGTAGAAAGAATCCAAGAAGTCGCAAAAAGAGCGCTCCGCTGGATGAGTGGACTCAGACACCCCGACGGAGCCTATCCTCTTTTCGGTGACAGTGCCTACGGCATTCCGCCTTCCGACCAGGAAATCTTCCGATTCGCAGGAGAGTTAGCAATCGAGCTCCCCGCCCAAAAGAGCGAAACTAGGCTGTTACATTTTGAAGCAAGCGGCTTTGCTAGAGCCGAAGCGGGAAACTTCTGTCTACTCGCAGACATTGGCGAGATTCGCGCATCTTATCAACCCGGGCATGCCCACGCAGACTCCTTGGGATTCGAGCTATCCGTCGGGCAGAAACGCATTCTCGTCGACACAGGAGTAGATAGATACGAGAGCGGACGCGAAAGAACCAGCCAAAGGTCAACCGCGGCACACAACTGTCTTAGCATCAACCATCAAAACTCACAGGAAGTGTGGTCCAGTTTCCGCGTGGCCAGAAGGGCCCGCACCTCCCGAATAATCGCGCAAACTGAAGGGGAAGAGATCATAATCCACGCACAACACGATGGTTACGAGAAACAGAACCTAGCAGGACCTCACTCTCGAGAATGGAGACTAAGCCCCCAAGCCCTCGAAATAACGGACACGGTCACCCTGAATCACCCCAGTAGCGTATCCATCTTCTTCATCATCCATTCGGACTTCATAGCAAAGACAAGAAGGGATGTTATCGAACTGTTCCACAAGGACTCGCTATCCACCAAAGCAGCAAGCATCAATTTTGATCCTAAAATGAGCGCACTCGCTGAACCCTGTTCCATCTGCCATCAATTTGGCATAAGCCAGGAAGGAACCCGCATAGAACTGCAATGCAAGACGGTAGGTTCATTCAAACACACGACCTCCATCGCGATAGAACAATGACAACAGACGACAACGCCTCGATGCCCTGCATTCTCGTCACCGGAGCTACGGGCTTTCTAGGAACAAACCTCATCAAGTCATTCATCGGAAAAGGTTACAAACTACGATGCACCCATAGGACACCAGCACCTCCATCCGAAAGCTCGACTGAGCTAGAATGGATACGTATAACTGATTCCTGCTCACAAGAGGCTTGGGAAAAGCTCCTCTTAGGAGTCGACTATGTAATCCATCTCGCGGCGCTTGCACACCAAATTGGAGACACTGAGCTGACGGAAAAGGACTATATGCAGGCCAATGCAATTCCTTCGGAGGCGATTGCCAAAGCAGCGAAACAAGCCAAGGTGAAACGCTTGGTTTTCATTAGCTCGATCGCCGCGATCAAATCCGAAAGTTCCAGCGTCATTGACTCAGATACCCCAGAGGCTCCATCAACGCCCTACGGCAAGAGCAAGCTGGAAGCAGAAAGGCTCATAGAAAGCGCCTTACAAGGGCAGGACCACACTGATTGGGTAGCCCTAAGACCGACTCTCATCTACGGCCCTGGAAACCCTGGAAACATGCAACGCATCGCAAGGCTAATCAGCATTCCCATTCCACTGCCTTTCGGAGCCTTCAAGAACAAGCGCTCATTTCTGTATGTTGAGAACCTAATCAGTGCCATCGAATCCTGCCTCACATGCTCATCCGTATCCAAAAAGTGCTACATCGTTTGCGACGACCAGAGCGTTTCTACCGCTGGACTGGTAAAGGAAATCGCAGCTGCCAGAGGCCAAAAGAAGGCAATCTTCACTCCGCCTGCTTGGACCCTAAAAGCCATCGTTTCGATGGGCGACTTTGCCAAATCCCACCTCAATATATCAACAGGTGTCGACTCCTATTCCCTCGACAAACTTCAGTCCTCGCTGCAAGCGTGCAACGCGTCTTTTAAAGCAGATGCCTCCTGGAGCCCCCCATTCACTCTCAGCGAGGGCATAGCGAAAACATTTCAAAAAACAGACTCATGAATTCCGTACTGATAGTAGTAGCTCACCCTGACGACGAAACCCTCGGCTGCGGCGCGACCGCTGCAGCATTGAGCGCGAAAGGCATTCCAGTACGGAGCTGCATTCTGTCTGGCAACGCAGCCGCACGCAAAGGGCATCCCGGTCAATCGGAACTCATCGACGACACCCACAAAGCTCACGACATCCTAGGCATGCCCGCGCCCATCTGGGGCGACTTTCCAAACATCAAGCTGAACACCGTTCCGCACCTCGACCTCGTACAATTCATCGAAGCTGCCATCGAGGAGACTCAAGCGGACACAATCTTCACGCACCACCCAAGCGATCTGAACAACGACCATCTGCACGTCTCGCGGGCCTGCCAAGCCGCAGCGAGACTCTGCCAACGCCGACCAAACGTTCCCCAGCTCACGGCATTGCACTTTATGGAAATCCTATCCTCCACGGATTGGAGCTTTCCCACAGCAGCTCCAGCGTTTTTCGCAAATTCATACTTTCCCGTTTCCGGTTTCCTCGACAAAAAGATCGCCGCAATGAAAGCCTACCGAGGCGTAATGCGCCCCTACCCTCACCCACGCTCGGAGGAGGCCATCAAGGCACAAGCGGCTCTGAGGGGAGCCGAATCAGGTTTAGGCCCATGCGAGGCATTCCAAACTGTTTTTTCCGTCATTTCATGAAGATCTACGGCAACTACTTGAAACGCCTAGGCGACATTCTATTCGCCCTGTGCGCCATAATCATACTCGCGCCGATTATCTTGCTCACGGCAATCGCGATCTACATCGAGGACGGTTCACCCGCTATCTTTCGACAAAAGCGCGTCGGCTTAAACGGCAGGGAATTCACCATTTTCAAGTTCCGCAGCATGCCCAACGGCACTGGGGATGTCTCCTCTCGAGAAGCGAAGAAGCTTCGAATCACAAAAGTCGGGCGATTCATCCGCCGGACGAACCTCGACGAGCTTCCACAGCTCTTCAACATCCTTTGCGGGACCATGTCCCTGATAGGTCCTCGTCCAGCTCTCGCCAGCCAAATCGAGTTGGTCAAATCGCGAACTGAAGCTGGTGTCTACGATATTCGACCCGGCCTAACAGGGCTAGCCCAAGTGAACTCGTACGAAAACATGCCTGAGGGCGAAAAGGTGAAGTGGGACGCCAAATACCGAAACGAATTATCATTGATGATGGACTTGAAAATTGTTCTCCGAACTTTCGGATACGTACTAAAACCACCGCCAGCCTACTGATGCCAAAAAACCGAAAGTTAGGATTCGTCACTTGCGTCGAGCTCGGACTCGAGTGCATGAAGGCCATTTACGATGCGGGAGCGACTCTAGATATCGCCATCACGCTCAAAGACAACATGGCGAAGAGCAAGTCAGGCCGCGTCTACATCGACGCATTCTGCGAGGAACGTTCGATTCCGATCACCAAAATTCGGAATATAAATGATCCGGAATCGATACAAGCGATCAAGGACGCAGAGATTGACTGGCTCTTCATCATCGGTTGGTCGCAAATCGCTAAGCCCGAGATCCTCAACGCTCCAAACCTGGGTTGTATCGGCATTCATCCTACACTCCTACCACAGGGGCGCGGTCGAGCTGCCATCCCTTGGGCTATTCTCAAGGGCCTAGAAAAGACCGGCGTCACGCTTTTCAAGCTCGACGAAGGCGTCGATACCGGGCCCATCATCGACCAGTGGGAGATCCCACTCTCCGAGGAAACCGATGCACGCATGCTCTACGAACAAGCGACTAAAGCCCACTATGCCGTTCTGAGTCGCATCCTGCCACTGCTCATTGACGGAACCGCTGAGCTCACGCCTCAAGACAACCGACTCGCCACCGAGTGGCCCGGTCGAAAACCTGAAGACGGAAGAATCGACGCTTCGATGACCTGCAAGCAAGCTCACGCTCTCGTTCGTGCCGTCACCCACCCCTACCCAGGAGCGTTCTACGACTCCGCCGAGGGAAGAACCATCATCTGGAAAGCCTCCTTGGAACGAACCTCTCCAAGTGACAAAGAGCTAAAGCTATCCGACGGCTCCCTATTCTGCACTGTTTGGGAGCGATGCGACTAAACAATTCTCAACCGATACCCAGATGCTCGAAACCCTCGGCAGTAGGGACTACTTCCGCTACATCCTTTTGACCATATCGGGCAAGGGAGCGGGAGATCGGGCGGATCCGCCTTCGTGAACTACGGCGTGACAAGTCGGTGATCTGTTATTGCGAATCTCAGAGCTTGGTCTCAGCCCCTCTCGTCAATAGGCTAGATATCCAAGCTCCCGCAACTCAATCAGCAGGGCTCCGATCGGCAAAGCCGTCCAACCGTCGCCAACGAGATATCGCTCGTCTACCGGAGCCACGACATAGGCCCGCTCTGCTTGCACCACATCCATTGATCGCTTGCTCCCTGCTGTCAGCTTGGGTGCCTTCGACGCCTTGCACTCGATCGCAATACGCTTGTCTCCTCGAGAAAGCACGAGGTCGATTTCGTCGCCGCTCGCTGAACGGTAGTAGGAAGCTTCCACGGCAGGCTTTAGGCGAGGCAGTATCGACTCGACAACAAACCCCTCCCACGACGCTCCCATGATCGGGTGCCCAAAAAGCGCGTCGAAGTCGTCGATAGACAACAAAGCATGCAGAACCCCCGAATCGCGCACGTAGAGCTTAGGCGTTTTGACCAGACGCTTTTTCACGTTGGCCTCGAACGGACGCAACAAGCGCAAGGCGAAGCTCTGCGAAAGCAGCTCAGCATAGCTTCGAGCCGTGTGGTGAGAAACGCCCAGAGAAGACCCCAGCTGAGAAGCATTGAAGGCCTGACCGTGCATGTGGGCGCACATCGTCCAAAAGCGACGCATGTTCTCCGCAGGGTAGTTGAAACCCAGCTGCGGCAAATCGCGCTCCAGAAAGGACGCAATAAAATCAAATCGCCAATCAAAGCTGGCTTCTTCCGTGCGAGCGAGAAAGCTATCGGGGAACCCTCCCCGAACCCAGAGACGATCGAGATCGTCGCTTCCGACCTCATCGACCAGGAGCGGCGTCAGCTCGAGGAAACCGACCCGACCTGCGAGCGTCTCCGAGGACTGGCGAATCAGATCCCTCGAAGCCGAACCAAGCAAGAAGAACCTGCCGGGCTTGCGATTGTCATCGATCAAGCTACGCAAGGTCGCGAACAACTCCGGAACGCGCTGCACCTCGTCGAGGCATACCATTTCAGCGGCGTAACGCTCCAAACAAGCATCGGCTTCCTCGAGTTTTCTCAAGTCGGACGGACGCTCCAAATCGAGATACAACGACTTGCCTCTTTCCGCGATCAGTGCCTACGCCAAGGTCGATTTGCCACACTGTCGCGGCCCTAGCAAGACAACCGCTGGCAACTCCTCCAAGCGTCTTCGCAAAAGCCCAGTAATCGCTCTCTCAATCATAGCCCCCACCGGAAGCGAAAATCGACTGCTCGTCAAAGCAAATTGGAAATCACGATTCCAATTTGCATAAACAACCTGATACATAGAGCCTCATGAGCCAGAGGTGCCGACAGCAGGATGCTCCCATCGCAAAGGGAGCAAGTCCGGTCGAGTCAGTCCCTTCTTCTGGACCTCCCAAGCTACTGGCCGAGACCGATGCCAAGATGCTCAAGATCCTCTGCGTCAAAGATTACTTCCGCTACATCCCCATGACCATGGCGGGCAAGGAAGCGGGAAACCGCATGAAACCGCATCCGGCGGATCGGTGATAGGGGATCGGTAATCTGTGATCTTTGATCGCGAATCTAATCTCCGATGGTTGATGCAACGGATCAATGCCGCAACATCCACTGCCACGCAGGCAGGACTTCAATCGAGTCCGGGATATCAGGAAACGGCATGCGTGAGAGGGGAACGTACCCGCTGCGATTCAAAACACCCAACGGTTTAACCAGCCGCTACCCAATCTTCTACTTTCAATTCAGGAATTCGTTCGAATTCACGGGTGTTGTTGGTGACAAGAACGCAGCCGGCAGCCAAGGCATGGGCCCCAATCAGAAGATCCATCGGACCAATGGGTGACCCCTTTTTTTCTAGCGCAGCTCGAACCTCTCCATACGCCAAAGCTGCCTCCACTCCAAATTCCAAAATCTCCAGAGGAGCAACGAACCGTTCGAGAGCCGCGCGGTTTCTTCTCACGACCTGACTCTTGGATACGCCGTAGCACAATTCGGAATAGGTCATGGAGGAGATGCCGATATCACCAATACGGCATGCCTCGACGCGGCGAAAGACCTCCTCTGGGCGGTGCCTGATAGTGTAGATGCAAATGTTCGTATCCAACAGATACTTCAAAACGATTCCCTCTCATCAAACGCCTCAGGTTGGTTGCGCTCGGCTAGGAAATCCTCACCGAAATCGCAAGCGCCCTCTCGGAACGATTCCCAACCTCCCTGCTCAGGCACGATAACAACAGACTTGCCGACTCGCTTCAGAAAAACGCTTTTACCCTCGAAGCGAAATTCCTTGGGTAGACGAACCGCTTGACTACGGCCGTTCATGAAGATCTTAGCTGCTTTCATGGCGAATGGTATATACCCTAAGAATATACCCGTCAAGCGTCAAAAGCCTCGCACGCCCAAGCCTCAACAAAACCAGCCCTACCCCTTAACCATGTCTCCTTGGTGTCGCTCCGGTACACAAGTCCCCACAAATTTCAAAGACCTCAGTGCCCTCTGCGTCCTTGTAGGTTCCCCACCATTGATTTCCAGCTTTTTGAGCCCTTCCGAGAATGAGTCCATAACTCGTCGGAGGAAGGGCTCGAAAAGCCCTCTGCAAATGGCATTTTCAGAGGATGCCAGGATCGTTCGAACCGGCGGCCACCGGTCCGAACGCGTTTCGAGTGAGATCAATCTGCGTCCGGAGCCCTCATTGAGCGAGCTCAGCGCTGAGCAGCGATCCCTCGAAGCGACCTGGCTTGGATATCAAACAGTTGAAAGAGCCCGTCATCAAAGACGCGAGCTCACCTCTACAAGACAGATACAAGCCATGAATCCCACCGAATACGACATTATCGCAATCGACATATCGAAAGATACACTTGAAGCGCTCAGCGACAAGCGAAGTTTCAGCGTATCCAACAAAGCAGACGCCCTTAGCGAGCTGACCGACCACATCGCCACCTTCAAGACGCCCTTGGCCGTCTTCGAGGCGACCGGCGGATACGAGCGAATCCTCATGCAGCAACTCCTCGCCAAGGGCCTCCCCTTCGCCAGGGTCAACCCGGCTCGAGTGCGACACTACGCCAAGAGCGAGGGGGTCAAGGCAAAGACCGACCCCATCGACGCGCGCATGATTCGCAACTTCGCGAAAGAGAAGAACATACGACCCCAAACGCCTCCCTGCGAAAAACGCCAGCAGCTCGCCGCCCTGCTCGACCGCAGAAGCCATCTGAGCGAACAGCTAAGCCGCGAGAAAAACCGGCGGCAAAACAGCGATCCTCTCATCCACCCATCCATCGAGCGCATGATCGCGATCGTGCAGAACGAGCTTGAGACGATCGAAGAGGACATCAGGGAGCTCGTCCAAAGCGACGCGAAGATGCGCTCCCAGCAAGGCATCGCCCTCTCGGTCTGCGGCGTGGGCGAAGTCACGGCTTGGACCCTGCTCGCGCACCTCAGCGAGATCGAGTCCCTCAACAGGAACCAGATCGTCGCCTTGGCTGGAATCGCCCCCTTCAACGACGACAGCGGAAAGACCAAGAAGAAAAGACGCATCCAAGAGGGTAGAGCCAAAGTCAGACGGTGCCTCTACATGGCGACCAAAACTGCTGCGGTGCACAACGAAGTGATAAGACCTTACGTCCAGAAGCTCAGGGACAAGGGCAAGCCGTACAAGTGCGCCATCGTCGCTGGAATGAGGAAGATGCTCATACACATACAAAGCCTGTTCAAAAAACTTAACTTACAGCTTGCTCAGTGACACAGTTGCTC